>DASXOI010000174.1:0-1655 GCA_036494375.1 Candidatus Udaeobacter sp. | reverse complement strand
TACCTGTTCGCGGTTCTTCTGTCTGCGTAAGGAGCACCTCCGCGATGTTGGGGATTATGCTGCCATGCGGTGCCGGCTGGTTGCTGAGAAGGCCGGTTGCCGTAGTTGATGTTTTTGTTCCTGTTCGAATTGCTTACGTATTTATTGTTGTTGTTGATGTTGATATCGCCGTTCGCCCATTTGCATCCGTAACCCCAGTTGCCACTCCAGGCGGCGCCCAGCGCAACACCAGCGCCGAAGGCCAATGCTCCCCTCGTGCGGTAATATACCGGGGACGCATAGTACAATGTGGGATAAGCGTAAGCGGAATCGCCATAAACCACCGTTGAATCGTACGAGGGAACGTAGACCATCTCGGAGTTCGCTGGCTCAATGACAAAAGCTTGTTCGCCATTTTCGACGGTCTGCATCTGCACCGTCTGCTCTGGAGTGGTATTTAGGTTGCCGTTCCTCTGAGCCCTTGCGCGCATCCGCTGAACTGCATCCATAACATCGGCTTGTTGTGCCAGGATGGCGTTTCCCAGATCTGTCATCCATGCGATGTTGTCGCTGAGCAGTTTAACCACGTCGGGAAACGTGACCATCGCTTGAACGCTCGGATCCCATGGCTGCTTTTCCACTGCGTCTGACAGCGCCTGGTCTTTAAGGTAGCTGTTATTTGCCATCCATTGCTGAAGCTGAATCACTTCCAATGGATACGTGGAAGCGGCCAGGGTCTGAGCAAGCAGCGGATCGGGATAAAGAGCAATTGGTGCCACCAACGAGTCAAGCTTTTCATTCGAAATCAATTCCGGTTCCTGTGCAAAAAGCACTGGCGTGCCGATTGGCAGCGATACCACACAAATGAAGGCAATGAGAATACGGAATGATGCATACCAAAACGCTGATCGAGAGCCCGCTGAACTCATCGCGTTCTGTTTTTGCCAATGCGCATCTCCATCCGGGATAGGCTCAGTGCCGGATTGACGACCGCTCTGATAGTTGATCGTGAGTTGATATTCGTGCGCTGCCTTAACTCACGAGTTCGAATCCGAAGATGATAGAAATCGACGTCTTCTTGTTACTCCAAATTTTGGATCTCTCCTCAATCTTGCGAGTCGTCTTCCACGTCGTCTTCAGTCACTTTCCAGGTGTCGTCGGGGTTATACTTCTCCATGGACTGGAACGTTTTCAGAGTATCAGCGCCGAGATCCTTTTCGTACACAACGCCATCTGGACCAACAATGAATGTCATCACACCAGTTACTCGGTACTCAGCGGGTGCAGCGGCCAGACCAAATCCACCAATCATGGCGCCGCCGACCATGAAGTCTATTTCTCCCCCGGGCGCTGCAGGTCCCTGTCCCTTTAGAACTTTGAAGAAGTAACCGTGATACGGTGTGCCTCGATCGACCTTATATCCTTCCTGTAACGCTTTTGCGACTTCTTCGCCCACCGGGCCTCCCCACGTGCCGTCCGAATTCTGCCATGCCAGGCCGTTATGTTTCCCAGGGTCACTGAGGATATTTTGTGCGTACTGGTTCACCTTCGAACCATCATGTTTGTCCATCGCATACTCATGTTGTGCTTCGACGAAGCCGCGGCAAATCTCGATGGCGTTCAGCTCGTTCGCGCCGACGCGTCGATTTAATATCTCTTCACGGCCTACTTTCGTG
>DASXOI010000173.1:0-3461 GCA_036494375.1 Candidatus Udaeobacter sp. | reverse complement strand
AGGGCGCCGCGCGGAAAATGGCTGCGTGAAAAATCTTCGCAAGACGCGATTTTCGTCTATTGCAACAGGAGCGGCTTGAATCTCTCATTCATATTCGATTTCAGAATCAGCGTTCATGTGGCGTAACAGTTCAATCCGACCGGAGCTTCTCCTGTTCGCCTTCACGCTGCTGCTGAGTGCCACACTGCTCTTCACCGTGCAGCCGATGTTTGGGAAGATGATCCTTCCCATGTTTGGCGGCTCGCCGTCCGTGTGGCTAACGGCGCTGGTGCTTTTCCAACTGATGTTGCTAGCGGGCTACGCTTATGTGTATGGGAGCATTACCTGGCTGGGAATCAGAAAACAGGCCGCGTTGCATTTGTTAGTTTTGTTGTTGCCACTCCTGGTGCTTCCTGTGCGGGTGCTGACAGGATGGATAGCCATTTCTCCGACGCGTCCACTAGCCTCGGTCTCCTGGACCTTAATATTTTCGATTGGGCTGCCCTTCTTTGCGCTATCGGCCAGCGCGCCGCTGCTGCAGCGTTGGTTCGCCACTACGAACGACCCGGCAGCGAGCGATCCATATTTTCTGTATGCAGCGAGCAATCTGGGCAGCCTCGGCGGTTTGCTCGCATATCCTCTGCTTATCGAACCTCTCTCGCGATTAAGTACGCAAAGTCACATCTGGACCATCGGCTATGTGGTGCTGGTTGCTCTGATCATTGTTTGCGCCAGCCGAGTCTGGCGTGTGCAAGCGGTGCCGAAGCAAGCAAAGCCCAAGCGAGATGCGATGGGAGCCAAAGCGACCCCTGTATCGCGGGCGATACGACTTCGCTGGCTTGCGTTGGCGGCAGTGCCAGCGAGCCTGCTTGTGAGCGTGACGTCCTATGTTACGACGGATTTTGCGGTACCGCTTTTTTGGATTGCACCACTGGCGACCTATCTGGCGACGTTCGTGCTCGTGTTCGCTCGTCGGCCCATTCTCTCACATCGTTTGATGTCGATATTGTTGCCTTTTGCGGTGGTCGTGCCGCTGATACTCGCAGCCGGGCAAGTGCACGAGTCGCTCACATTGCTGGTGTTTCCTTTGGTCGCGCTTTTTGTGGCGGCGATGGTCTGTCACGGCGAACTCGCAGCGAGCCGGCCCGAGGTACGACATCTGACGGAGTTTTATCTGTGGCTCTCGCTTGGAGGTGCGATTGGCGGCCTCTTCAACGTGCTCATAGCACCGTTGATCTTCAAGACTACTGCCGAGTATCCGCTTGGCCTGCTGTTGGCATGCCTCATACCAGCAACCGCGCCGGCGCGCCAGGTTAGGCGCAAACCCATCAAGGCAGCCCGCTCCAGACGAGACTCACGCGAGCATTGGTTGACGCTTGGCATTGCGGTCGCTCTGGGTTTGTTAGTTCTGGGACTGGCGTTCCCTGCAGCGAGGCTGAGACTGCCATCTGGCACATTGCGATTTGTGGGCGTGGTGTTTGCGCTGCCTGCGATCATCGCTCTTTGGTTTCGACGAAACCGCGTTCGGTTCGCGGCGGGACTCTCAGCAATCCTGCTCGCCGGTGCTTTTTATTCGCATTTGGACCGATCCATAATCGCCAGGGCGCGGAGCTTCTACGGTGTCTACTTCGTCGCGAATCACGGCGAGTATCGCGTTCTGGTTCACGGCACCACGAATCACGGCGCTCAATCGCTGCTGCCGCAGGCGAAATGCATTCCGCTCAGTTACTACTTCCCCACTGGACCGCTCGGACACCTCTTCAGGAGTTTTCAGGGAGAACAGGCTAAATCTGATATCGCCGTTGTTGGACTGGGCGCGGGATCGACCGCTGGCTATGCACAACCGGGACAACGTTGGACGTTCTATGAGATCGATCCGACCGTTGAGCGCATCGCTCGAGACCCGCAGTACTTCACGCTCTTGCGCGACTGCGCCCCTCAAGCGCAAGTGATCTTGGGCGACGCACGCGTCTCACTCGCAAACGAGCCTGACGGCACCCACGATGTTATCATTCTGGACGCGTTTAGCTCTGACGCGATCCCGCTTCATTTGCTTACTCGCGAAGCACTCGATTTATATCTCCGAAAGTTGTCGCCGCATGGCGTGTTGGCCTTTCACATCACGAACCGGTACTTCGATCTGCGCCCCGTGCTATCGCGCCTCGCGCGCGATGCACACTTGGTTGCTTACCTTCAATCAGATTTCGACGTGACTCCCGCCGAAGCGCGTGCTGGTAAAGAAGGATCGCAATGGGTGGTCATGGCACGGCGGCCGGAGGATTTGGGCGGACTGCTGCAAGAAACGCAGTGGATGGCGTCGCTCCCGAATATCACCGGCACAGCATGGACCGATGATTATTCCAACGTGCTCGGCGCGCTCGTGTTTACCAATGATCTGTCGTTTTGAAAAAAAACTCTTGGTGATGATTTCGTTAGGCCATGCGCAAAATTCTCGAAGGGATTTATCACGCGGTTGCGGCATGATTGGGTGGCGGATACACGCCTAAAGCAAAAGCGGTGCGAAGACTCACCGCACTCCATGCGAAATTTTTGATCATACGCAATTGCTTTTGCGCAGCTTTCGGAGTGCGACGCGTCGTCGCGTCGCTTTGATAAGGGCATGGCAATCGCTTCAACGCTGCAATCCTTCAACGACTAATACTCTTCGCCTTCATCCTCTTTCGGCGGCACCACGCGATCTTCGATTCCGTAGGCATGAAGCATCGCCGCGGCGAGATAGAAGAAGAACAAACCGAGTCCCCACCCGGCAGAGGCGAAGGCAGCAAGGAAAACAAAAATTCCCACTGGAATTGCGCCAAGCATCCAAAGAAGGCCCGCGAGAATGTGTCCTTTATAGATGTGTCCCAGACCGGGAACGATACTGAACATCACTGCGACCGCGTCGCTGGCTTTGCCTTCCGCGGTTTGTGTTGCGCCGCGCACCCAATCGCAGCGGTCGCAGCGTTCCGCGTCTTTCGGCAGAAGATGCCCGCAATAGGGGCACGGCATTTTATCGCCTGTAGTTGGTTCTGATCGGACGAATGGCGCATCTGTGTACTCCACATTCATACTTACCGAAGGTCACAAGCCGCACCGAATTCGTCAAGCAAACAGAATTCGGAATAACTGTCGCAGATCGCTACGCGCTGATGGGGTGTGGGAGAGGATACCCTGAAACCATTCGGAATTCGTTAGGCAAAAAACGCTGAAAAGAAAAAGCGGCGACGGATTACCCGTCGCCGCTTTAGCGAATTTGAGATTGGCGCGATTCGTTATTGTTTATTCGCCACCACTCGTCGGACAGGCTTTCGCAGTTCCAACTGGGCGCTCACCTTCTCAATTTGTGAGGACTGGTCTTTTACTGTTGCCACGAGACGCGCAACTGTGGCTTCCAATTCCGCGATCCTCTTTTGCTGCTTTTGGAATTCATTAAGTGTGGCCTGGTGTTGGGCACCTTGGGGACTGCGCATTCTCAGCTTCTG
>DASXOI010000172.1:0-3256 GCA_036494375.1 Candidatus Udaeobacter sp. | reverse complement strand
GGTCAGCGGCAGGTCTCGATCATTTACACGCAGCAGAATCAATATCACGTCATTCTCGAGGTCGATCCGAAGTTCCAGCTCGATCCGAGATCGCTCGACAAAATCTACGTCAAATCAAATTCCGGAAGCCAGGTGCCGCTGAGCACGATCGCGCATTTTCAGTTGGACAACACGCCACTCTCCGTCAATCACCAGGGTCAGTTTCCAAGCGTGACGATCTCCTTTAACACTGCACAAGGGGTTTCGTTAAGCGAGGCAACGCAAATCGTCGAGCGGGCGAAACGTGATCTTGGAATGCCATCAACTATTCGCGGAAATTTCGCCGGCACTGCACAGGTTGCTCAAGCCTCCTGGTCGACGATGCCTTGGTTGTTTCTCACGGCGCTCCTGGCCGTTTACATCATCCTGGGAATGCTTTACGAGAGCCTGATCCACCCACTCACGATCCTTTCTACAATACCATCCGCCGGACTTGGGGCTCTCTTAGCCATGCTGGTGACGGGCAATGAGCTGGATCTCGTCTCGGTCATCGGAATTATCCTGCTAATCGGCATCGTGAAAAAGAACGCGATCATGATGGTCGATTTCGCGCTCGACGCTGAGCGACACGAAGGGCTTACGCCTGAAGAATCGATTTACCAGGCCTGTCTCGTTAGGTTCCGGCCGATCATGATGACAACAATGGCCGCGATGTTCGGCGCGTTACCGCTTGCCATCGGAATGGGCATCGGCAGCGAGTTACGCAAACCGCTCGGTGTTGCTATAGTGGGAGGTCTGATCGTTTCGCAGATCCTGACGCTTTACACGACTCCTGTAATCTATCTCGCGCTTGACCAGTTGCGGCAACGCAAACACAAACGCTCTACGCGCGCTGTAGATCCGCGGCCAATCGGCTGGCCACCGCTTTCCGGCTCGCCGGTGAAGTAAAACTACGTGTTAGCGCATCGCACGCTGTTGCGCAGAGCGAGCGCTACGGCCTCGTTAAGATCCGAGAATGCGTCCCAGGATCGGGACACTGAAATCCCATAAGCGGCAATACAAAGGAAATTCCTTGAGTAAATGCAGATCGGTGGCTCAGCTGAATTGATGAGAGTGACGATTGTTGGCACGAGCATTGCAGAGCAATTGACACTCCCTTACCACGCAGCTGAGAAATAGTTGGTGATGAAAATTCTTATCGTAGACAATCAGCGCGACGTGCTCGAAGCGCCACCCTCCCGTACGTACCGACGGAATTAATGAAAGACCTGCTAATGGATATTCGTTACGCGCTGCGGGTGCTTTGGAAGTCACCAGCGTTTACGCTCGTCGCCTTCGTCACTCTGATGCTGAGCATCGGAGCAAACGTCGTCATCTTCGGAATTGTTAATGCGGTCCTGCTGCATCCCCTGGAAGTGAGGGATCCGCAGAGTCTCTACCAGCTTCGCCTTGGGGAATGGACGAGCGGCAAACTGCTGACGACGTCTTATCCTGCGTTTCAAGATTATCGGCAGCGCAACACGAGCTTCAGTGAGATAGCCGGCTTTGATGGATATTCTGGCGGGAGACTGAGTTGGGGCGACTCCGTAAAAAGTGCCTCCGGCTATTCGGTCACTGGAAATTATTTCGAAATGCTTGGGGTGCGGCCAGAGCTAGGCCGGCTCATCCAGCCGTCGGACGAGCATGGTCCGAATTCTGCGCCCTACATAGTATTAAGCGATAGTCTTTGGCGAAGCGCATTTGACGCCGACCCGGGCGTAATCGGAACGACCGTTCGGCTCAACAAAGATTCCTTCACGGTGATCGGTGTGACTCCGGCACGGTTCCATGGCACGGAGCAATTCGACTGGCCGGACTACTTCATCCCCGTCGTAAACCGCTTCGACACCGAATACTTGGCCGATCGAACAGGAAGACCTTTGACTGTGTTAGCTCGACTGAAGCCAGGCGTAACACTGCAGCAGGCGGCCGAAAATCTGAGCGCAATCGCGACCGAATTGGCCAAAGAGTATCCAAAGACCGACACGGGAGTGCCGCTGCGGCTCGTCCGTCCAGGCCTCCAAGGGGACGCCGGCGATGTGATTCGCGGATTTCTTTACAGCGTGACCGGACTGGCTCTGCTGGTGCTGGTGGCGGCGTGCGCCAATCTGGCGAGCCTGTTCGCCGCGCGCACGGCCGATCGCAGCCGCGAACTGGCGATGCGTGTCGCCCTGGGTGCGAGTCGCTGGCGACTTGTTAGGCAACTGCTGACCGAAGCTGTGATGTTGTCGGTCCTGGGCGGAGCCGCGGGGCTCGTGATCGCGGGTCTGCTGCTTGGTGTGCTGATCCGGTTTTCTGCGCGCGCTATGGCCACGCAGTCGCACGGCCATCTGGCAGTCAGTCTGGACGCGCGTGTTTGCCTGGCGGCTCTGATCTTTACCGTGTTCAGCGCTTTGCTGTTTGGGATGATTCCGGCGAGAAAAGTATCGCAGAGCAGTCCGTTGCCGGCGATGAAGAGCGGACCGGTGGATGCAACGCCGCGGCGCCGATTTACGCTGCGCGACTTATTGTTAGGCGGACAAATTGCCATTTGCATGCTGCTGGTAACGGCCTCGCTCGTCGCCGTCCGCGGCATGGTCCGCATGCTGCACACTCCGCTGGGCTTTCAGCCGCAGGGCGCAATGCTGGCCGAGACTGACTTTAGCGAGATGGAAGCCCGAGGGGACGCACTCCTCGAGAAACAGAAAGCCATGCTCGAAGCGGTGCAGAGAATTCCAGGCGTCACGGCAGCGGCTGCGGTGAATCGGATCCCGTTTACCGGCGGGCTGCGCGGCGTTCCGATTTTCCCGCCCGGAACAACCGATTTCAACCTGAACAATTCGGTGCTGGCGCCCTACGTGTTTACGATTTCGCCGGGCTACCTGGAGACCGCGGGCACCAGGCTGTTAACTGGGCGGGATGTCTCATGGCATGACACCAAAACGACGCCGTATGTGGCGATCGTGAACCGAGCGTTCGCGCAGAAGATGTGGGGCGAAACGCCCGCTACTGGAAAACGCTTCATTCTTCAGAATCACCTGACGGAAGTGGTCGGCGTGGCGGAGGACGGCAAGTATTACCAAATTATGGACGCGCAACAGCCGGCGGTGTTTCTACCGTTGTTGCAAAGCGAGAACGGCGTCAGGGATTTTGTGGTGCGATCGCAAAGGACGCAGAACGAGATGGTCGCGGCCCTCAAACGCACGTTGACCGGCCTCGAACCGGATGCCCAAGTTGCCGTGGCGAGCTGGCCGGATGC
>DASXOI010000171.1:0-4180 GCA_036494375.1 Candidatus Udaeobacter sp. | reverse complement strand
TGGCGTGGCTGTACCTCTAAAAATCTATGATTACATTAAGATCCCGGAGGGAACGAAGTTCACAGTCGGCAGTTCGGGTTTGCTCGGCGATCGGTTCGTGAATGTAGCGATACCGCCCGGACCTCAGAAGGCCTATCTGCCGCCGAATGCTAACGTCAACGGCGCACGCGAGACTGGCATCGAGGATCTCACACGCTCAGGCGGTGCGCTCGTGAACGACCTCCGCGGTACCGTGCAAAAGATCGACACAACTGTGAACCGCCTGAATCAAGACACTCTTTCGCAGGCAAACCTGGAAAACCTGAAAGCGAGCATGGAACATTTGAACCAGGCTACCGGCGCGTTGGCAGAATCATCCAAGAAACTGGATGGCGTGATCGAGCAGGCAGATTCGGCGATGGCCTCCGCGAAGAAGGCCGCCGACGGTCTGCAGAATGCAATTGCGGATACGCGGAAAGTTTTGCATACCGCCACACAAGGTAAAGGTTTGGTGGCGACACTGCTGAATGATCAACAACTTTCGAACGATCTGCATGCGCTCGTAAGCAACCTCCGGGCACACGGCGTATTGTTTTATCGCGATAGCGCCGCAGGCCATCAGGCGAAACCGACCGAGCAAACAACACCGTCACGAAAAGCTCAAAACCGCTGAGCTTATCAGTACCATTGAAACGGACAACTGCTCGAGCTTAACAGGGCCATGACGCCAAATGAATTTCGAGAACTGGCGCTGAGTTTTCCGGAAGCGATTGAATCGGCGCACATGCATCACCCCGATTTTCGCGTCGCTGGAAAGATTTTCGCAACGCTCGGATATCCTAACGAGGACTCGGCGACGGTGAAGTTATCGCCCGACAAACAAAAAGAATTTGTCCGACGTGACCCGGAGGTTTTCCAACCGGCGAAAGGTGCCTGGGGCCGGAGTGGAAGCACAATTGTTCACTTGCCGGCGGCGACGAACGACATCGTGCGAGAAGCGCTCACCGCAGCATCGAGCAACACCGCACCGAAGCGGCTATCAGAAAATCGTTAACGCTGACAGTTTGCAAACGCGTGGAGTTCGGTTCATTGGAAATTCACTCGCTGCAGTTCGCGTGTGTGCTTGTCACTCAAGCCGTGGGCGGCTCTTCACGGTGTTCCCGGAAATATTGTTGCAAGAACATCAGATCTTCAGCGTCCTTCGGTCGGCGGCTGGGTTTCTTGGTGCGCCAGAGCAAGCGCGGGGATGCAAAAGGGATTGGCACCCCTTGCACTTCGTGAACCACAATTTCTTTAGTGGCTTCGACGTACTCAATGCCAAACGCCGATTTCATAAGATCGACCATAATCTCGTCTCCTACCCGGACGACGCCGTACTGCGAAGTGTCGCCCGGCTTGAGCTCGCGCACTGCTTTGTCCGGGAGGATTTCGAGCGCTTTATAAACGAGGGCCTCATTATCCAAAGAAGTGTCGATAAGCAAATGAACGTCTGCCGTTGCTCTGGCAAAGCCGGCGAGAATCATCGCGAAGCCGCCAATGACAACGTACCGGGCGCCCAGATCGTTCAAAGAGCGACAAAGCTCGACAAGATCGGTCTCTTCAGGGATGCGCGTGGTTAACTCTTCCTGTGGCGTCGGCGGCTCATCCATATCAGCAACCATTCATCTGCTTCTTCATGAGTGTCGAAGCGAAAGACGCCCGTCGGGCAGATTCCCTCGAGATGGGTCTGAAGGCGGTTAATAGTTTGCTGCAATCTCATGGCCCGCGCAAAAGCCTCTGTCTCTGGTGGCATGCGGCCGACAACTTTGCCAATTTTTTCGTCCACATTAACGACCATTTTCATATCTGGTTGACGGTCGCACATTGCAAGGGTCGCGCTAGCGAAGACCCACAGCTTTGCGCACGCGGTCCATGACTTGATTGGCAATGTCGTTGGCGCGGGTCGCGCCGCGGGCGAGGACATCGCCGATGTACGATTTGTCCTCGAGAATTTCTTCACGGCGTTTGCGCATCGGCGCAAAATATTCCCACAGTTTTTCGAACAACTGTTTCTTGAAATCGCCGTAGCCAGTACCGCCTTTTACAAATCGCTCGCGCATGTCTGTGATTTCATCGTTCGAGGCGACCAACGAGAAGAGCTTGAAGATTGTCGATGTGGCCGGGTCTTTTGGCGCATCGACCGCGAGGGAGTCAGTGACGATGCTCATTACGCGTTTTCGCATTTCTTTCTCATCGCCGAAAATGTCGATGTTGTTGCCGTAACTCTTGCTCATCTTCTGCCCATCGATGCCGGGCACGGTTTCAGTGGCGGGCTGAATACGCGGCTCGGGCAGCTTGAAAATCTGCCCATATGTTTCGTTCATTTTCACCGCGAGATCGCGCGTCATTTCGATGTGCTGTTTCTGGTCCTTGCCAACCGGCACCACGTCGCTGTCGTAAATCAAAATGTCCGCCGCCATCAGGATCGGATAGCTGAACAATCCAACGTTCGCGCTCATACCGCGGGCGAGTTTGTCCTTGTACGAATGCGCCCGCTCAAGCAATCCCATCGGTGCTACGGTTGATAGTATCCAGGCGAGTTCCGTCACCTGCGGCACATCGGAATGGCGAAAGAGCGTCGCGCGCTCCGGATCGAGTCCGCACGCCAGAAAATCGAGTGCGACGCGGCGGCTGTTTGCCCGCAACATTTCCGGGTCGCGCAAGCTCGTGAGCGCATGATAATCGGCGACGAAATAAAGCGCTTCGCCTTCAGCTTGCAGCGCGACCGCAGGCCGCATCATGCCAAAATAATTCCCGATGTGCAGAGCGCCACTGGGCTGGATTCCGGACAAAATGCGCATGCGTTCTTTCTCTGTCATGTCGAGCGGAGTGGAGACATCTCTAACTGTTTAATCGGCTGCCGCGTTCAATAAATGTCGAGAGATTCCTCGACTTCGCTCGGAATGACAACCCGGCATGTGCAGGACACCGCTGGGCTGAACACCGGACAAGATGCGCATGGGAGTAATTAAATGACGAATGCCTGATGTCGAATGACGAAGCCCGAATTCTGTAGGGCGTCTGTGTCAGACGACGTGGCGTTTCGCAGAATGGAGCTGGCGGGCGCCGACGACATAGACGGGCAGGCTGGAGGCCGAGTGAGCGGGAGCGAGCGAGTCAAACGCTCTACAATTATTGGCGATCCCGCTATGCCTGACTTCCTGCTGGTAAAGCTGCGCGGCAGCGGTTAGAACAACTCCTCAATGGCCAAAAATTCCGAGCCTGTTTCGGTGGTAACCGGAGGTGCGGGTTTTCTCGGTTCGCATCTCGTAGACCGGCTATTGGCAGACGGCCATCGCGTCATAGCCATCGACAATCTTATCACCGGTAATACCGCGAACATCGGTCATCTCGCCGGTAACGAGAAATTCCGTTTCGTTAAGCACAACGTCTCGAATTTTATTTTCCTTCCGGAACAACAGATCGACTACGTGTTTCACTTCGCATCGCCCGCCAGTCCAATCGATTACTTGGAACTCCCGATTCCGACCCTGAAGGTCGGCGCGCTCGGCACGCACAACACGCTCGGCTTGGCCAAGGACAAAAAAGCCACGTTCATTCTCGCTTCCACCTCGGAGACGTACGGCGATCCTTTGGAGCATCCGCAAAAGGAAGATTACTGGGGCAACGTGAATCCTATCGGGCCGCGCGGCGTTTACGACGAAGCAAAACGTTTCGCGGAAGCGATGACCATGGCTTACCACCGTTATCACCGCGTGGACACACGAATCGTGCGGATCTTCAACACGTACGGTCCCCGGATGCGCTTGCGCGACGGTCGCGTGGTGCCGGCGTTTATCGGACAGGCCTTGAGCGGGCAACCGCTAAGCGTGTTCGGCGACGGAACGCAGACGCGCTCATTTTGTTACGTCTCCGATTTGATCGATGGAATTTTCAGGCTTGCGATGAGCGACTTCCACGAGCCGGTTAACCTCGGCAATCCGCGCGAGATGACCATTAAACAGTTTGCAGAGGAAATCATCCGGATCACCGGGGCGAAATCTACAATCGAATACAAACCGTTGCCTGTAGACGATCCGAAGGTGCGCCAACCGGACATTAGCCGCGCGAAAAAAGTCCTCAGTTGGGAACCGCGAGTTCACTTCGAGGAAGGCATCAAGAAGACGATCGACTATTTTAAAGCGTCGTTGAAGAGTTGAAG
>DASXOI010000170.1:0-10768 GCA_036494375.1 Candidatus Udaeobacter sp. | reverse complement strand
GCGCAAATTCTTTGGAGTAATCGTCCGCGGTTCTGGGGGAGTCCGTTCGCGTGCAAAGCTCAGCCTTTGGTACGACGGAAAACGAGAAAGACATCCAGCTTAGAACAGGCCAGGTGGTGGTTTGTGCGGTTGCGAAGATGGCTTCTTCGGCTACAATAGGCGCTTCGTTATGGCAGAGAGCAACCAAACGTCGGATCTCAAAGAGTTCCAGTTGCATGATAAAGATACCGGCAGCGCGGATGTGCAAGTAGCACTTCTCACGCACCGGATCGAGCATTTAACTGAGCACCTCAAGATCAACCGAAAAGATCACTCTTCGCGGCGCGGCTTACTCAAAATGGTCGCGCAACGCAGGAGTCTGCTCGATTATTTGAGCAAAACGGAAGCTGATCGTTACAAGAATTTACTCGAGAAGCTGAACCTTCGAAAATAACCGCAGCGATCAATTCGGCAGGTTCGCTCGAAGCCACAACTAAACTAAAAGAGACAATCAGCAATCCAGGCGTAGCAATCACCTTGGATTTTAGGTTTTAGTTTCGCGTCCGCCGCGGCGGACAACGGGTTTAAAACCTACAGTCGAGGTGACCGCCTGGAATCGCGTATCCAGGAAAATAACCATGCAACAAAAGGTCACCGCCAAAATCGGCGGCAATGAAATATCTATCGAAACCGGAAAAATCGCCAGGCTAGCCGATGGCGCAGTTATCCTTACGTGTGGCGACACTACTGTGCTTGTCAGCGCGGTTTCAGCCCTGGCAATCAAAGAAGGTCAGGATTACTTCCCACTAACAGTTGATTATCGCGAGAAAGCGGCAGCCGCCGGAAAATTCCCGGGTGGGTATTTCAAACGTGAAGGTCGTCCTGCGGAAAAGGAAACGCTCACTTCCCGAATGATCGATCGGCCTTTGCGTCCGCTTTTTCCCAAGGGGTATTTTTACGACACCCAGATCATTTCCATCCTGCTCAGCGCCGATGGCCAGAACGATCCAGACATTCTCGCGATGAACGGTGCATCCGCCGCGCTCTCTATTTCGGACATTCCTTTTGCAGGCCCGATTGGAGCCGTGCGTGTTGGTCGCATCAACGGGGAATTCGTTGCCAATCCGACACATGACGAACGCTCTCAGAGCGATCTCGACCTTGTTTACGTCGGCACCGAAAACGATGTGATCATGATCGAAGGCTCGGCAAAGGAAATGCCGGAAGCTGAATTTACGAAAGCGCTCGAGTTCGCGCACGAACATGCGCGCGAGATGATTCAGGCCCAGAGAGAGCTGGTCTCCAGAGTGGGTAAACCAAAACGTGAGGTTCAGTTGCTCCATGTGAATCAGGAGATGGTTGATATCGCCCGCCAGATTGCCGGCGATCGACTTGAACACGCGCTGCGCACTGAAGGCAAAAGTGCGCGCGCAAAAGCGATCAACGCTCTGCGAGACGAGGTAAAGACCGCGATTCTCCAAAAATTTCCCGAGGCAAATTCGTTTGCGATCTCTCAGGCATTCGAGTCTGTCGAAAAGAAGATGTTTCGCGCCAACATTCTGGAAAAACAGCAACGCGTGGATGGGCGCGGCTATCAGGATTTGCGCCAGATCACCTGCGACGTGGGTGTGCTGCCGCGGGCACATGGCTCGTCGATTTTTCAGCGTGGCGAAACTCAGGCACTTGCCCTTGCGACGCTCGCTCCCATCGAAGAAGCACAAATGATTGATGCGTACGGCGGAGGCGAACAATCAAAGCGCTTTATTCTGCATTACAATTTTCCGCCGTTTAGCGTCGGCGAAACCGGGCGGACAGGAGGACCTGGGCGACGTGAGATTGGCCATGGCGCATTGGCCGAGCGTTCGCTCGAACCGGTCGTGCCGAGCGAAAATGAATTTCGTTATGCCATCCGCATTTCCAGCGAGATCATGGAGTCCAACGGCTCGACATCCATGGCCAGTGTGTGTGGCGGAATGCTCGCACTGATGGATGCAGGCGTGCCGGTGAAGAGCATGGTTGCCGGAATCTCAATAGGCCTCGTCAGCGAGGCCGGCGATGACGGGCAATTGAAACGGTATGAATTGCTAACCGACATCATCGGGTCGGAAGATCACTATGGCGATATGGATTTCAAGCTTTGCGGAACGGACGCAGGCGTCACGGGTTTTCAGCTTGACCTGAAACTCCCTGGTGTCGGTCACAACATCATGACCCAAGCAATTCAACGTGCGAAAGAAGCGCGTACGAAGATTCTCGAGATCATGCGTAGCACGCTGGATCAACCGCGCAGCGAGTTGTCGAAATACGCGCCACGGATCGAGACAATTAGAATCAATCCCGAGAAGATCGGCGCGCTCATTGGGCCTGGCGGCAAAACCATCAAGGGCATTGTCGCGGAAACCGGCGCCGAAATTAACATCGAAGACGACGGCTCAGTGCACATCTATGCAACGACTGGCGAGAGCATGGCCCGCGCGAAGGAAATTATCGGTGGGATGACCCGCGAAATCGAAATCGGCCAAACTTATCAAGGACGCGTGGTCACGACGAAGGAGTTCGGAGCGTTTGTTGAAGTTTTCCCTGGCAAAGACGGTTTAGTGCACATTTCCGAGCTTGCGGATTTTCGAGTCAAACGCACTGAGGACGTGGTCAAGATCGGCGACATGATTTGGGTGAAATGCATCGGCATCGACGACAAAGGCCGCGTAAAACTTTCACGCAAGGCCGCGTTGAAAGACCGCGCTGAACAAGAAACAGGCCAGACTCTGGAGCCAGTAGCGGAGCGAGACGTGCCAAACGATTCGCTGTGATCGCCCGGCGGCGATTTCCGATTTTTTCTGTAGCGTAATCTCTTGTCCGCCGAGGACAGCGCATTCCACAGCACTGTACGCGCTAGTTGACAATATCTGGCAGGGATGGAGTAAAAAGGGGACTGAGTCATGATTACCCCGGTGCGAGTTTCTTATGCAGTGCTCGCCACAACGAT
The DNA here is from genome assembly GCA_036494375.1 of Candidatus Udaeobacter sp. Classification (GTDB taxonomy): domain Bacteria; phylum Verrucomicrobiota; class Verrucomicrobiia; order Chthoniobacterales; family UBA10450; genus Udaeobacter. Next base: position 7,803 of record DASXOI010000170.1, on the reverse strand, counting down.
CGTTCTGGCGGGGATTCTTCATCTGGGCGTGCCGCTGTTGGTTGTCTTATTTTCGTATTTTGCGTTGCGCCAATTATATTCTTTCACCAGGAGAAAATGGCTGGCGCTTGCGTTGTTCATCATTGCTGTGGTCGGGATTGGCGGGGCCGGCGTTTATTTTACCCGGGCGGCCATTTTAGCGTTGCCGGATGTGGCGGATACCTCGATTCCTTCGGCCAGCGCATGGGCTCAGAAGAGGCAAATCGACTTGCCGTTTAGTGATTTTGAAAGTCTCAGGCAGGTCGTGATCGGCACCCTTGGAGAGGAAGCAAATTATCTGCGCAACGTGGCAAACGTAGCCAAAGCGACGACCACGAATTTAGTTTTCAGCATCCTCGGAATCGTCGCTGCCGCGAGCCTGTTTTTTAAAACTGGTCTCGACCCGTACCGGGGAACGCATCGGGTGAAGAATAATCTTTACTCAATCTGCTGCGACCAAGTCGCAAGGCGGTTCCGCGATTTTTATCGAAGCTTTGAGACCGTCATGGGCGCGCAGATCACCATTTCTCTGATCAATACCGCGTTGACCGCGATCTTCCTCACGGCCGTTCACATGCCGCACGCGCCGCTACTCATCGCGGTCACCTTTCTTTGCGGGCTAGTGCCGATCGTCGGAAACCTTTTGAGCAACACGATCATCGTCTTTGTCGCATTGACCATTTCCCTCAAGATGGCGATTTCCGCGCTAATCTTTCTCATCGTGATCCATAAGCTGGAGTATTTGCTGAACAGCAAAATCATTGGCGACCGGATCCGCAATCCGGTTTGGCTTACGCTAATCGCTCTGATCCTCGGCGAGCGACTCATGGGGATCCCCGGCTTGATTCTCGCGCCGGTAGTATTGAATTATTTGCGCGTGGAAATGCTGACGGTGGAAGTGCCTGCTCGACAGGAAGAAGTTGAAGCGTTGAGTCGTTGAAGTGTTCAATTAATTCGTCATCCTGAGCGGTCCGAAGTGCAGTCGAAGGATTTCGCGGCACTACCGGAAAGTAATGCAACGGGATTCCTCTATTTCCCTCGGAATGACATTGAATTAACGGTACTGAAGTCATGAAAGCGGGTTTTCTTGAAAAACTCATCGAGCGCCTCGGCCGCATCGGGCCGGAAGATGTGCAGAATTATTTTCTGCGACTGGCGCAAGAGAAAGGTTTCCTCGAAACAGTTTTCAATGCCATCCAGGAAGGCATCATCGTCACCGATTCGAAAAGCCGAATCACTTATCTCAATGATGCGGCTTGCGGGTTATTTGGACTCGAGGCGGCCGAAGCAATCGGCAAGCGGCTGGACGAACGCATTGGAGGTCTCGATTGGGAATCGCTGACTCGAAGCGGCGGGCCAGTGAGCCATGACATGGAGATCTTCTATCCGCAAAATCGCTTCATCAATCTTTATGTCGTGCCGCTGGTGATGGAACAGCGCGAACGGACTGTAGCCGGAGGCGCTGACTCCGGCGGGCAAGAAGCAACAATTGCTCAACCTGGCATGCCGGATTCAACGCCCCCGGCTACAGCAGAAGAGGTTGGACATGTCATCATCCTGCGTGACATCACTGAAAGCCGCCGCAACGCGCAGCAGACGATTGAGTCAGAACGTTTGAATGCGCTGAGGTTGTTGGCTGCGGGTGTCGCACACGAAATCGGTAATCCGCTCAACTCACTGCACATTCATTTGCAACTGATGGAGCGCAGTGTGCAAAAGCTCAAAGACGGTGAAAAAGCAGAGCTGGAAGAATCGATTGATGTCGCCCGTTCCGAAGTCAACAGGCTGGACTCCATCGTCACTCAATTCTTGAAGGCCGTCCGGCCATCACGTCCGCAACTGCGCCCGGAAAATGTAAACATTATCGTCGAGGAAGCGGTTCGCCTTTTCGCGCCTGAGCTTCAGGACCGCGAGATAGTCGTTAAACAAGAGCTGCGCTCCGATCTGCCATTACTCCAGCTCGATCGCGACCAGATGAAGCAAGCGTTTTACAACGTGATCAAGAACAGTGTCGAAGCCATGCATCGCCACGGCACGTTGCGCATTCGCACTGATCTGGCCGACACGCATGTGATCGTCAGCTTTGTCGATACCGGTGGCGGCATGTCGGCGGAAAACTTGAGTCGAGTATTTCAACCTTATTTCACAACCAAAGCATCCGGCAGTGGGCTCGGATTGTTGATTGTGCGTCGCATCGTGCGCGAGCACGGAGGAGAACTCTCCATCGAAAGTAGCGAGGGCAGAGGTGTAACCCTGACGATCCGTTTGCCATTCATCGACAAACGCATTCGCATGTTGGAAGCAGGAGAGGCCAGAGATCAGAAACCGCAAGCATGAAGGCATTCCCAAACGGAGGGCGGAATGCTCTGCGACGCCGTCGAACGTTGCGTGTGGACTTGAATGGAAGAAACCGGCGCATTTTCCGACGGTTGAGACTGGGTTCCGATCGATAATTATCTTCCTCACCGTGTGCACGTACCGGCGAAGACCGCTGCTCGCGAACGACGAAGCAGCGAGGCTGATCATCGCGGCATGGCAGGCGGCAAATTTCTGGCGGGTTGGTCGCTACGTCATCATGCCGGATCACATTCATTTGTTCTGCGCGCCAAATACATTCCCTCCGCAACCGCTCAAGAACTGGGTTAGTTTCTGGCGAAATTATGTGACGCGAGCGTGGCCGCATCGTAATCAAACTCCTATTTGGCAACGTGATTATTGGGATCGGCAGTTGCGACGCCACGAATCATATGCCCAGAAGTGGGAGTATGTAGTGAACAATCCAGTTCGACATGGCCGTGTCGCGCACGGTGAGGACTGGTCTTTCCAAGGTGAACTCAATGTTCTCAACTGGCATGATTAGCGGTGGAGGCTCGCAGGAGCTCGCCCCTCCATCGTCTGCAGCGTTAATCACCTCCAAATGTTTTCTTCAGCCAATCAATGGCGAGAATCAGCAGTTTCCTTCGGAAGGGCACCACTTACGTCGTTGCAACAGTTACAAGATCGCTTGTAACGCTTGTAACCGTTGCAACTAGTCACCTCGCTTGCCCCTCATCCCGAGTTGCCCAAAGAGAAATGCGTAAATGTCGGCCGACTGTTTGATGCGCTCGCTCAATGCAGTGCCGATGCCGTGGCCCGCGCTCGAGCTGGTTCGCAAAAGAATTGGGTTCTCGGATTTGTTCGCGGCAAGAAGGCGCGCAGTCATCTTGCGGGAATGATACGGTGCCACGCGTCCATCGTTTGCCCCGGTCATCATTAGAACGGCAGGATATTTCGTCCCGTCCACAACGTGATGATAGGGCGAGTAAGCGTAAAGAGCCTTGAATTGCTCGGGATCTTTAACCGTGCCGAACTCGGTGACGTTGAATGCACCGTTTGGCGCCAGTTCCACGCGCAGCATGTCGTAAATGCCTACTGACGAAACAACCGCCCGGAACAAATCAGGATGCTGCGTGATCATCGCGCCCATCAACAAGCCGCCGTTGCTTCCACCTTGAATCGCGAGCTTTCCCGGGCGCGTGTAATTCACTTTGATCAGGTACTCCGCGGCCGCCGCAAAATCGTCGAACACATTCTGTTTTTTTGTGAGATTGCCGGCCTTGTGCCATTCTTCGCCGAACTCGCCACCGCCTCGGATGTTTGCCACCACGTACACCCCGCCGCGATCGAACCAAAGCCGTCGCGTAAAATCAAAGTTGGGCGACATGCTGATTCCGTAGCCCCCGTATGCGTAGAGCAGCGTTGGGTTGTTTCCATCGCGCTTGATTCCTTTTCGAGAAAGGACGTTCAGTGGAATTTTCGTGCCGTCTTTTGAAGTGGCGAACTCGCGCCGCACTTCAATATCAGCAAACGAGACAGGGGACGTGCTCTGCAGGGCCGTCTTCATCGGCTCGGTTTTCCCATTGAGACAATGGAACCATGCTGCCGGGTCCGTATAGCTCACGTCGCGGAAGAGGAGCGATCCGTCTTCGAGGGCGAGCAATTCCTGCACAGCAGAGATTTGTGGCGTCGAGATCTTCGTTTCATTCTTGCCATTCAGATCGAAGCGCCGGATTTGCGATGGTCCTCCAAGCAGATCGGCAACATAGAGCGCATCTGTGCCTGGCACGATCTGCTCGATGACCGCTTCTCCGGAACCAACAATCTCCGCGGCATTTTTTAATTCCGGCACATCAAGCGGAAGACGAAGAATCTTTCCGCGCGGCGCATCTGCGCGGGAAAGCAGATAGAGGGCATTATCTCGGCCGATGCGGGCGAGCTTTATCTGATCGCTAAATTGCGTGATCTGCTTCCACTTTCCATCTGGTCCAAGCAGATAATGCGCGAAGTCCCCGCCATCGCCATTGGCTACAGTCGCGAGAATGTATTTGCCGTCCCGCGATGCCGCGAGGGCGATCTCCGCGATTCGCGGGAAGTCTTTGCCAATCGAATATGTATCCTTTGTGTCGGGCGTCCCGAGCTTATGAAAGTAAATCTGCTGATAAAAATTCAGATCATCATCCGGTCGCTCGCCTTTCCGGGGAAAACGCGTGTAATAAATGCCCGAGCCATCCGCGTTCCAAGCCGCGCTGCCGCCTGCCGTGGGATATTGGATATGTGCAATCGTGTCCGGGAGCGCTTTGCCAGTCGCAGTTTCGTAAAAGTGAAGTATGCCGTCTTCGCTACCACCTTTGGAAAGTGACATGGCGACGTATTTGCCGTCCAACGATGGCACAAACCAGTCGATCGCAGTCGTGCCTTTGGTGTCGAGGACGTTCGGATCGAGCACTACTTTTTCCGACTTAAGATCGTCCGCCGACGCGAGCGTTACCAACAGCGGTTGTTGTTTCGGCGGCTGGAACTTCATCGCGAACAAAATTCCCGGACGCGAGACGAGCGAGAAATAGCTCGGCGAAGTTTTCGCGTACCACTCTTGTAATTGTTTTTCGATCGCCGGCCGATCGGGGACGCTGTCGAGATATTTACGTGTCTGCTGGTTCTGTGCGTCGGACCACGCCTTCACCTGCGAGTCCTCGTCCGATTCCAGCCACTGATACGGATCTTCCACGGTTACTCCATGGTATTCAGTGGTAACTGGCTTTTTTGGAGTGTCGGGTGCTTTCTCGGCTAAAGTCGCGTTGTTGACCGTGAAAGCACCGGCGACTAGACAAAGAACAAAATTGGATTTCATGCGCACAGACAATACTCGCGCACGTGATTCGCGAAAAAGATTTTGCTAGGGCCTGGCAGGCGCTGGTGAGGCCTGTGAAGCCACGGCGTAATTTGGGTCTTTGACCTGTTTGCGAACGGCAGCGAACAACCTTCGAATTCCCGTCAGGCTTATGCGATTGTCGATGAACGCTGGCAAAGGAGCACCGCTATCCGTGTAGATGGAATAAGTGGCAAGTGTTTTGGCGGGTCCTTCAGGGTCAAGCCGCCAGCTGCCCTCGCAAATTTTTACGCGCACTACACCTTTCTTTTCCGGCGGTCCCAGTTCATTCGCAGGCGACCACCGGCTCGTATAGACCACACCATCCTTTACGGGCAATGCTTTCTTCGAAACGCGCAGTGTGTAATCACGATCTGCGCAAATCTTCGGCGACAGCCGCTGATATCCAATCATCGTGTCGCCATCTTGTTTAATCAGCCGGCATTCCGTGGTGAAAGGCATGAAGTTTGGATAATTCTCGAAATCGTCGATCACAGCGCCCACAGCACGAGTCGGCGCGTCAATCGGGCCAACTGCTTTGAATTCCTTGTGCGGCGAACCTGGGTGCGGCCGGCTGTAGATTTCAAGATCTTTGTCATGAGCCACAATTTTCCAGCTCGTGTCTGCGCTGCCGGTGTCTTCGCCAACAACCAGGGCGGGACAGCTTACAAGAACAATCGACATCAGACCCCGAAAGACTCGCTGACGCACGCGCGATGATACACGTTTCCCGGCGCTAGCGCCACAGAGTCGCAAGGTTTCGTCACAGCGTGGACCTTCGCGCGAGCCACAGAAATGTTTTGAATCTCCATGAACTCTGCGTTCTCTGCGGTTAGTTGTTGGTTCCCTTATGGATCTTCAGCCCACGGTTCTGATTGTTGACGACGAGAAGCATACGCGGGATGGCTTGCGGCGTTTGCTTGAGAATGATTACGACGTCTACGTGGCGGCCGATATTGCTGGTGCGATGGACGTGCTGGAGCGCGAGCAGGTCGATGTGCTGCTTACCGATCTGCGCCTTGGCAATGAAGATGGAATGACGCTAATCGATCGCGCATTAAAAATGTCGCGCCGGCCGATCTGCATCATGATGACTGCCTACGGCTCGGTCGATGTTGCAGTCGAGGCGATGAAACGTGGCGCTTACGATTTTGTCACCAAGCCGCTGAACCTCGACAAGGTCGAATTGCTGATCGCGCGCGCGGTGCAGAGCCGCAAACTTGAGCAGGAAAATCGCGCTCTCCGCGAACAGGTGGACGAGCGTTACGGGCTTGAAAATATCTGGGGCGATTCGCCGGCGCTGCATGAAGTGCTCCAGACAATCAAACAAGTCGCGCCTTCATCGGCCAATGTGTTGATCGAAGGCGAGAGCGGCACTGGGAAAGAACTAGCCGCGCATGCGATTCACAATCTGAGCCGGCGAAACAAGGCGAAATTTGTGGTCGTACATTGCGCCGCGCTTTCGCCGCAGCTTCTTGAGAGTGAGTTGTTTGGGCACGAGAAGGGCGCGTTCACAGGCGCCCACGAACGGCGCATCGGCCGCTTCGAACAGGCTAATGGGGGGACACTTTTTCTTGATGAAATCGGGGAGATCGATCCGAGTACGCAGGTCAAATTGCTACGCGTCATGAGCGAAGAGCGTGCGTTCGAACGCGTCGGCGGCAACCAAACATTGCGTGCTGATGTGCGCCTGCTCGCAGCCACAAACAAGAACCTGGAACAACTGGTGCGTGACGGGAAATTCCGCGACGACCTTTATTTTCGCCTCAATGTCGTACGCATCGTTATGCCGCCGCTGCGTGAGCGAAAAGAAGATATCCCGATTCTCGTCCGCGGATTTCTGCGCCATTTTTGCAGGGAAAATCAAAAACCGCTTCTCGACCTCGCGCCGGATGCCATGGACGCACTGCTCGCCTACGATTGGCCAGGCAACATCCGCGAGTTGCGCACCGCAATCGAGCACGGCGTCGTGATGGCGACAGGCAAACAAATCACGTTACGCGATCTGCCATCGGCCGTGCGTCAGGTTGCCACAGCAAAGTTACCCGGCGGCGTGTCACCAACTGAAGCATTCGGCGAAAAGACCAGCCCGCTCGATCTGCACGAGACGGAGAGAAGACTGATTGCCCAGGCGCTTGCTGCGACGAACGGCAACATCACCGCCGCTGCCAAAAAACTCGGCATCAGCCGCCGCACACTTCATCGCAAGATTAACGAAATGAATCTTGCGAAAAAACCTGCCGAAAGCGTGGACGCAACCTAAGGAACCGACAAAACATCACTGGCACCAACTTCCACCACTCAGCAATGACCTCGCTAGCCGTTCGCTTCGGCGTTGCGAAATTTCGCGTTTACGAATCGCGCTTTGAGCGTTTCAATTAGCCCGTGACCGAGCAAAAGAAAATCTTTGGCACGGATGGAGTGCGCGGCGTCGCAAACGTCGAGCCAGTGACGGCGGAGACGGCGCTGAAACTTGGACGCGCTGCGGCGTATGTGTTCGCGCAGATGAATCCGCGCAGGACGCCTGACGGCGCGCGGCCTAAAATCGTGCTCGGGAAAGACACGCGTCTTTCCGGTTACATGCTGGAAAACGCGCTCGT
>DASXOI010000169.1:0-6170 GCA_036494375.1 Candidatus Udaeobacter sp. | reverse complement strand
ACTTCGTCGGCTTCCGGGTGTTGGGTAAGCCAATCGCGAAAGGCGAAGTGCCTGTAAAGACGCATGAATTCGCCAAGATAAATATCCGCAACACGCGGATTTCCTCGGATGATGAGCATGTTCTCGTCGTTATTCGTGGTAGAAGCCTCACTGAAGTTCGCAGAACCGCAAACCACTAGCGGGTTACTGCCCAAAGGATCGACCAGCATGTATTTGGTATGCAGATATCGCACGTTAACGTTCAATCCTGAAAGCTGCTCGACCAGCCAGTGGTTGAATGCGCCTTTGCCCAACCGCGATCCGATCGCGAACTTGTTGGCTTTCATTCTCCTTAGCTTGATGATTGCGGCTTCGTTGGCTGCCTTCTGCTCCTTGGTTCTTGTCGGTCCGCTCATCGCTTCCATCAACGCGTAGCGCAGTTTGGCGATTCCATTGCGGTAAGCATCCTGGAAACGCTTGTTCATTCCGAACGCAAACGTCATGAACAGTGCGTCATGAGCTCCCGTGGCCTGCTCGGCATACCAGTCCAGCGCTTTCAAGTTGTCGCGCGGGCTAAAAATCGAAGTGATTTGTTCTGCGAATGCATCGTCCGGAAGCGGCGTTTTGCCTGCCAAGACACCAGCGTCTGCAGATTTCGGCGTGTTTTTCGTCAGTTCATTCCATAGCCACAAATATTTCGCCGCGACATCGTCCCTCTCACAGATATGGACGACGTTACTGTGTCCATAGATTCCGCCGACGCTGAAATTCGTCGAACCAGTGAGCACTGCCTGCGCAGCGCCGGCCTTGGTTAACACAATCGTTTTGTTATGTGACAGTGTCAGGCCCTGTGCGTTGCGCGGGTAACAAATATTGCCGATACCGAATTTCTGGATGGCGGCCTCATTGGCGACCTTTTGTTCATCATTCTTCGCGTGATAGAGAACCTGCACATCAGCGCCGCGGTCACGAGCAGCCCCGAGCGCTGGGAGCACCTTGTCATCCGTGAATTCGTAAGCACCCACACGCAATCCCCAACCCGGGCCAACAGCGCGCCCGATGAAATCGGCAATTGATTCAGCTGCGCCGCGCGAAAGCCATTTGAACGCCGTCGGTCCTATTTGGTCGGGCCGCTTGTCGCCAAATAACCGGGTGTATTCCTGAGACGCAGCGGCGCCGCGATTGAAATGCACATGATGCGTTCTGCCGTGTTCGCTCTCGGTGCGGATATGAACCGCTACCTTTTCTGACACGTTCGGATTCGCCGGCGTGCCTCTCAGCGCAAACACTTCGTACGTGTAATCGTGTTCAGGTTTCGCAGAAAAATCCGACCATGTGAATCCCTGTATCGGATGTTGCCGCGTTGAATAAAGAATTCCAGGAGGTGGAGATGGCTCTATGCTGGCGAAGGTTTTATATCCTGACAGCCAGTATTTTTCCCCTTCGGTATGATCCTCTCGTCGCAAGGCAAATCCGAGCAGACCCGCACACTCTGTTTGCGGTAGATCGATGCCGAGCAGCACGACATGCGTGCCAGCAATCGCCTGAACGGTCAGATTTCCTTTTTGCTCTTTATTTCGCATTGCGTTCGCGCATTTTACGAAGCTGCACTCATTAGCACCTGCCAGACGTGCTGCTCAACGTCTCTTATTATGTTGGGCAGAAAGAAAAACTGCGATCTTTTTTGCAGGGACGGTGAGGCAAGTTGAAGGCTCCAGCCGTTACCGCAATTCCTATAACTAGAGACGAAACACGCATGTCGACCATTCTGCTTGCGAACGCAATAAAAGAAAAGTTCGTTTCGGCGAGGGCGCCAAAACCGGGTCGCCGCGGCGACCGCTCCGAAACTGTAACTTCTCCTAGGTTTCGATGCGGCAGCAAGGCGGGTACGCAGTTTCGTGGAAAAGGAACACTGCTTGCGCTAGACTGGGTCGGTGTTGGGGAATGCACTTCGCGACCGAATTTTGGTTGACGCGGTTCTGCTTTCAGCGCGCGCTCGGAAGCATCTACCTGATCGCGTTTCTAATCGCGGTTAATCAGTTCGTCCCGCTGCTTGGCGCCCGCGGGCTGCAACCGGTGCGGCTTTTCGTCCGCCACGTTCCGTTTCGCCGCGCACCTAGTTTATTTTACATCAACTGTTCGGACCAGTTCATCACTGCAACGGTTTGGTGCGGCGTTGCATTATCGATTTTTACCATCAGCGGTTTCTCGGAATCGTTAGGGCTCGCCGTGTCGATGCTCACCTGGGTGTTGCTCTGGATCATCTACCTGTCACTCCTGAATGTGGGCCAGACCTTTTACGGATTCGGTTGGGAAACGATGCTGAGCGAAACGGGCTTCCTGGCAATTTTCCTTGGCTCATCAGACACGCGGCCGCCGGTCATCGTGATGTGGCTGATCGTGTGGGTGCTTTTCCGCACGATGTTCGGTGCCGGCATGATCAAAGTGCGCGCCGACCCCTGCTGGCGCGATCTCACCTGCCTCTTTTATCATTACGAAACGCAGCCTCTGCCGAACCCGCTGAGCTGGTATCTGCATCATGCGCCGCGCTGGTTCCACAAAGCCGGCGTGTTATTCAATCATTTCACTGAGCTTATCGTGCCATGGTTCTACTTTATGCCCGCGCCGCTTTGCTATTGGGCCGGCGCAATTACGGTCGGCTTTCAAATCACGCTGATCCTGAGCGGTAATCTTTCGTGGCTCAACTACATCACAATCGTGCTTTGCATTCCGTGTTTTGACGACCGCTTTCTCTCGCGCTTGCTTTCGATCCCCCACTCTCTCCCCGATCAATTAAGTGTGTCGCACACGATCGCGGTCGGCTTCGTTACCGCGATTGTGCTGGCGCTCAGTTGGCGACCTGCACGGAATTTGTTTTCGCGTCGACAACTCATGAACGCCAGTTTCGAGCCATTGCATTTAGTCAACACCTACGGCGCGTTCGGCGCTGTAACGCGTGAGCGGCTCGAGATTGTGATTAAAGGAACTGACGCAGAATTTGCTGATGCTTCAGCTGAATGGCGCGAATACGAGTTCAAGGGAAAACCCGGTGAGGTGAACCGTCGTCCTTGCATCGTCTCGCCGTATCATTGGAAGCTCGACTGGCAAATTTGGTTCGCTGCCATGTCGCCGCCTGACTTGCACCCGTGGTTCCTCGCACTTGTCCAGCGGCTGCTCGAAGACGAAAAGCGAATTGTTCGGTTGTTTGCACATAACCCCTTCCCGAACGCGCCGCCAAAATTCATTCGCGCAGATTGGTATCGCTATCGTTTCACTAATCCAGATGAGCGCGGTTGGTGGACGCGCACGTTTGTGGCCGAATACCTGCCTGCAGTCACGCTCCCTCGCACCCCCGACGCTATTCGCAAATAGTAAGCTGCAACATGGTGCCTCGTCTGCGCCAGTGGGCGAACTCGGTTGATCTTGCAGTCTATCGCAATTGGCGCGGGAGCCGTTATGTCCAAAGCATTCAATTCCATCGCGGGTCGGGCAGACCGCCTTTTAGGTGGAACCGGGCAACTTCCATCTGGCCGCGAATTCCTGGAATCAGCATGAGCAGCCCTGTGTCTGCATCTTCAAAATAGAAGAACAACACGACACGCCCGTCTGCCTGCGCGTTGCCATGCACGAAGCGATGTTCTCGCAAATACGATATGAGCGCATTGTCGATCTCCACGTGACGCCCCATGGCTTTGGAGACAACGATGTTCAGCACCGCCACCAGATGCGGCATTTGTTCGGGCTCCGAACTTCGCACAAACGTCACGTCGCCCGCGAACTCTTCGAGAAAATAATTAACGGCCAGTTCGTACTCTGTCGGATGCAGCATCCGCTCGCGCAGCATACCCAGATGATGCGGAAAATTCTGCGACGCGGAATTCATGCGGCGTTACGGCACCAGGAAGATTTTGCCTGTGTATGGATCTCTTACTGCCGATCCAGGCGCAAAAGCACTGACGTCAATGTAGTTTCCTTCAGGCGAATAAGGACTTGTGACCATGCCTTTATGACCTGGTACCGGAATTCCATACGGCAAATCTGCTTTTGCTTTCTCCGCAGAGACAGGTGCAGCGGGCTGCACGTTGACAGCAGGCGTAACTTTCTCCTCTTTAACGACGTCTGTTGGTTGTTCCAGTGGAGTCGGGGACGCCGCAACAAGATTTGAGTGTGGTGAAGTTGGCCGTCTGGCGGTGCGCTTCGTCGTTTTCTTCTTGGTTTCAGCGGACGTGGGCTGAGGCTGGAAAGCCTTCGAAACAGACTGGCCCACTTTCTTGAAGAAGTCTCCAACCGGTTCCGCACTTACGCACCGTCCGCTCAAAAACAAAAGCGCGATCACTGGCAACGTAATCCAGCGCGAACAAATGAAGCGGTTAGTTAGGTTTTCGGCGTTCAATGCGAATGCGAGATTTTCCGTCCGATTCGGGGTCGAAGAGAAGGAAAATTTTCTCCGCACCGAAACTTTTGGGTCTTTATCAAAACGGATAATGCAACCTCAACAGCTGCGGTGCATCGCCAACCAGCACCGCAAAGATTTCGGTATAGTCGTCCTCCGGAATGCTGACCGGCGCCTGGATTCCAAGCGCCTTGAGCAGGTCCGGAATGGTGTTGCCATGTGCAACGACCAGCGTGTTGCCCTTCAATGCACGTAATTTCCCGACGAGTGCGCCAATGTCATTTGCCTGAACTACCGTGGGAGTGACGTGCGCCGCTCTCGCCGTTGGTGCCGCAGTTTCCTGCGTCCGTTTGAATTCGGTAACGAACACGGACGTAATCTGCGAATCCTTTAGGATACGCGCCAACGCGTCCGCGCGTTTTTGTCCCTCGACAGATAACTCCGGATCTTTACCGCCGGTGCTCGCCTTCTCTGCGTGACGAACGATGAAGACCACTGGCGCGGCGTTGGCGTAGGTTACCAGCGACAGGAAAATGGAAAAAATCAAAGCAAGATGTTTCATTCTGAAAAAGCCGATCGTAAAAAGTCTTTTGATAACAGCTGACGGGAATTAATCGCGCAATCCAAGTAATTGGCCGCACATTCCGCACATTTTTTCTAGTTCGCACTTCCCTCTCCTGATTCGACTCACAACAAGCGCAAGCCATCAATTGTTTTCGATGCAGTCGTCTTTGTGACTGCTGGTGGATTGGCTACATCGACAACCGTATGAAGGCGACTTCGCCAACGCCTGACGCAATTCTACAAACTGCGTTCGGCTTCTGGAATTCCAAGGTCCTGTTGACGGCGGTCACCTTCGATTTATTCACTGCGCTCGATCAGCGGCGCCTCACGGGGCCCGGAGAATCGGCAAGAAACTTGAGCTGCATGCTCGCGGCATCGCAGATTTTCTCGATGCGCTCGGGGCAATGAAATTCGTCGAGCGTGAGGGCGTACAAATAGCTGGTGCGAACCTCCAGACGCCTCGGAGTGGACCGACTGAGCGCCCCAGGTAGGGAGGACAATCCTTTGCACGCCGAAAGGCCGGCGCCCACGGGCGTGGTCGCCCGACCTGCAATGGTTCGTTGCCACTTCTCCCATCCGGTTTTTCCGTTTCCTGCGCTCCTGTTTTCCTGATTCTCTTCAAAGCAGCGTCTTCTCTGCTTAACGGGTAAGTTATCGATTGTTCGCAGTTGACACCGCTTTTCGTCCGCGTATATGGCATTGCAATATATGGCATCGCCAGTTCCAGACCGCGAATTGAAAAAGGGCAGCGCCGAATTGATGATTTTATCGCTGCTCGAAGATCGTGCCCGGCACGGATACGAGATTGGCCAGTTGATCGAATTGCGTTCGCGCGGCGCGATTCGATTCAACGTCGCGTCGCTTTATCCGTTGCTTTATCGATTGGAGAAACGCAACTGGATCCGTGGCCGCTGGATTGAAAAGGCGGGGCAACGCAGGCGCCGCTACTACCGGCTGACGGCCTCTGGCAAAAACGTGCTGTCCAAGCAACGCGCCGGCTGGCGGGAGTTCGTCGAAGCGATCAACCTCATCACCGGGATTCAACATGCCTGATTTTAAGCTCGAGATCAGAGCGCGCCTGGCCGAGCTGCATTTATCACCTGTGCGGGAAGCGGAAATCGTTGAAGAAGTTTCGCAGCATCTGGAACAGGAATACGAGCGCGCGGTCAGCGGCGGCGCATCGGCCGAAGAAGCGCGCCAGCAAGCCCTCGATCAACTCAAAGCGCCCGATTTG
>DASXOI010000168.1:0-4570 GCA_036494375.1 Candidatus Udaeobacter sp. | reverse complement strand
TGCAAAAATCGAAAAATGCGGCTGCTGGTCGCCGGCCGTGGCGAAGCAGGGCCATATAAATCGACGCGTCTGCGCTTCTGGCGTGAGGATCCCGTGCAATTTCTCGGCGAAGTTGCGGATCTCGTGACGGTCTACGCGGCTGCGGATATTTTCATTTTGCCCACGATTTACGACCCATTCTCCAATGCCTGCCTCGAAGCGCTGGCCAGTGGATTACCAGTAATCACAACGCGTTCCAACGGGTTCAGCGAAATCATTGAGGACGGCGTGCACGGATCGGTTGTCGGCAACGCAGCAGATCTGGTCGGCTTGCGTGATGCTATTCGATTTTGGTCGGATCAATCGCGTCGCGACGCAGCCCGTTCGGTTAACATCGAACGAGCATCGCAATTCGATATTTCGAACAATGTCACGCAAACGCTCGAGGTTTTGACACGCGTATCCGGGTAGTGCACGCATCCTCCAAGGAACGGCGGCTTGGGCAGCCGTCGATTTGGCATTGACGGCTGGAAGCCGTCACTCCTTGCCACGCGGATGGCTACCCAGCCAACGCGGCATCAGCATCCGGGAAAATTTGAAAGACCTGATCGAGCCGCGAGATTTCGAAGATCGATCGCACGGTTTCCTGTAACCCCGCTAGCATGAATTTGCCTCCGTCGCCTTCTACCTTTTGCATCGCTTGAATCAAGGCCGCGAGGCCCGCGCTGTCGATGTAGCTCACTTCGGAGAGATCGACCACCAACCGTTCGGGCTTCTTGTCGATCACATCGTTGAGCGTTGCCGTGACCGTCGGGGATACGTGCAAATCAATTTCCCCCTTGAGCGGCACAACGTTGGAGCGGCTCTGACGTGGCGTAATATCTGATGAGGCTGGGTCGTTTTTCATTTCACCGTGCAATACGTTAACGGATCACCATCCGAGTGTGTCCATAATTTTTTCCACGTTCGAGAGATCATCAATCAAAAAATCCGGCTGATGCTTTGCAAGCTCATCCCGGCCCCATCTGCCGGTTGCGACGGCGACCGTCCGCGCGCCGAGAGCTTTGCCGCACGCGATGTCGCGCGGGGTATCGCCAATGACGTCGATTTCCGACGCGGCGAACTCCCGTCCGTGTTTTTCTTTCGCGCGGGCGCGAGCAAATCGGCCGAGCTCGTTTCGGTCGCGGTGATCGTCGGCAAATGCGCCAAATTCGAAGAAATGAGACACGCCGTAGTGCTCGAGTTTTAGGCGCGCACCGCGGGATACATTCCCAGTGAGAAGCGCCAGCACGACCTGCGGCCGCGATTTCAGCCGTTCGAGTAACTCCAGCACTCCGGGAAGCAGTTTGCCTTTCCGGCGTGGCAATTCCAGCGAAAGGAAATGCACGTAGCTGTCCAGGAACCCGCTGATGTTTTCGTTAGTGGGAGGAATTTTATGCTTATTAAGGATGCTGAGGACAATTCCGGAGTCGGTCATGCCCGCAATCTCGATGTCGTGGAAGTCGTCATCGATTCCGAACCGTTCTTTAAACGCAACTATTAGCGCGTGGACGCCTGCGCCGCCCGAGTTGATCAAAGTGCCGTCGATGTCGAAAAGCAACAGCCGCTTTGTTCGCGCTGTCATCCCGAGCGAAGTCGAGGGATCCCGGTGCATTAAGGTGGACTTTGGCACGAGAGGCGGTCGGACTCAAAGCGCAGGCGCATGCATCATTAGCACCGCGATCATACTTCCCAGAAAAACAAACAGCACAATTCCAAGGCCGATAAGAATTCCAGTGCGCACCGGGTCGTTCTGCTGTTGCTGGTGCCGCAAGGGGGACGCGCCGGTCAGGTGTGGCAACTCCGCGCCAGCTTCCGCGAAATGAGCCTTGATCTCCTCTGGCTTTGGCAACGGTTTTGAACCGCCGACTTCCGACGACTGATATTTTCCTTCGGCTGCGCCAAACCGAATCCGATCATCAAACTGCAGCACGGTTTCCGTTACAGGCTTGCCGTTAACACGCGTGCCATTTGTCGAATCAAGATCCTTCAATCGATAGGTATCGCCTTCCAAAAGCAACTGTGCGTGATGCGTCGAGATGGACGGATCGTTGACGACGATTGTGTTATCGGGACCGCGTCCGATCGTGATCGCCTCATCGACCAACTCGTGTGCAACGCCTGAAATGATCAGCTTTGGCATACCACAAACTTTAACTAATTAAGGGAAAGGAGACAAATAGCGTCGGCATGGCGATTGACCCCGCACATCCAGACTCGATAGTGGCGCTTCCATGGCCATTGAGTTGACGCGCAATTTTTGCATTATCGCGCACATCGATCACGGAAAGACAACTCTGTCGGATCGGTTACTGGAGCGAACCGGCACGATCCAGGATCGCGAGAGGCAGGACCAGCTTCTTGACTCGATGGATCTTGAAAGGGAGCGGGGGATCACAATCAAGGCGCATCCGGTGGCGATGCGTTACACAAGCAAATCGGGTGAGAAATATCGGCTGAATTTGCTCGATACGCCGGGGCACGTCGATTTTTCGTATGAAGTTTCGCGCAGCCTCGCTGCGTGCGAAGGCGCGTTGCTGGTGATCGATGCGGCGCAGGGCGTGGAAGCGCAAACGGTCGCGAATGTTCATCTCGCGCACAAGCAGGGGCTCACGATTGTTCCGATCATCAACAAGATTGATCTGCCGAATGCCGACGTCCCGTCGGTCCTCCGGCAGGTAGAAGAGATCCTTGCGATCCCTGCCGAGGAAGCGATCCAGGCGAGCGCAAAGATGGGTATGGGCATTGAGGAAATTCTGGAAGCGATCGTGAAGCGCGTTCCCCCGCCGCAATCGCCGCCAGACGAAACGCTGCGCGCGCTGGTGTTCGATTCCGTGTTTGACGTCTATCGCGGCGTGATCGGCTATGTGCGTGTGGTTTCTGGAACAGTGGAGGCGGGCCACGGAATCATGCTGATGAGCAACAGCGCGCGACATGAGATCAAGGAAGTGGGCGTGTTTACGCCGAAGATGCGCGTCCAGGAACGTCTGAATCCCGGTGACGTCGGTTATTTCATTGCGAATATCAAATCAACCGCCGACATCAAGATCGGCGACACGATCACCGATCAGCGGCATTCCGCGCGAGAGCCGCTGCCCGGTTTCCAGGAAATTCATCCGATGGTGTTCAGCGGGATCTATCCGATTAACACTGGCGATTTCGAACATTTGAAGACCGCGATTGGCAAGCTGCGCCTGAACGATTCCGCGTTCGTGTATCAACCCGAAAGCTCGGTTGCGCTGGGTTTCGGGTTTCGCTGCGGGTTCCTGGGGTTGCTTCACATGGAGATCATTCAGGAGAGGCTCCGGCGCGAGTACAACATGGACATCATAGCGACCAGCCCCAGCGTGATTTATGAGATCTTAACAACACGCGATGAGAAACTCTTGATCGATAACCCGGCGCATCTTCCCGACCCGAGCCTGATAGCAGAAATCCGGGAGCCAATTGTGAATGCCTACGTGCTTTGCCCGAATGAAAACATCGGGGACATCCTGCAATTGATTCTGGAGAAGCGCGGCCAGATGGACCGCACTGAATCGCTCGACACGCGTCGCGTAATGTTGCATTGCGAATTGCCGCTCAACGAAATCCTGGTCGATTTCAACGACAAGATTAAGAGCATCACGCGCGGCTACGGTTCGATGGATTACGAGCACGCCGGCTACAGGGCGGCGAAACTGGTGAAGCTGGATCTGCTCGTTAACGGCGAACCTGTTGATGCGTTCTCTACCATTGTGCACAAGGATCGAGCCGAGGCGCGTGGACGCCAGTTGGCGGCCAAACTGAAGGAAGTGATCCCGCGTCAGCTTTATGCGGTGGCAATTCAGGCTGCGATTGGCGGGAAAATTATTGCCCGCGAGAGTGTTTCCGCTTTACGAAAAAATGTCACCGCGAAATGTTACGGCGGCGATATCACCCGCAAACGAAAATTACTGGAGAAACAAAAAGAAGGAAAAAAACGGATGAAAAGCATCGGGAAAATCAACATCCCTCAGGAAGCGTTCATTGAAGTGCTCAAAGCGCAGTGACGCGCTTTGAAATGTCGAAATCCGACTGACGAATGACGAATGACGAAGGAAATCCCAATGTCTAAATCCGAAATACCAAGAGTCCCGCGGCGTAGTTTTCGTTCCTTCGAGCTTCGTCATTCATTCGTCCTTCGTCATTCGCCATTCATCATTTAATCCATGTTTACATCGCGCCACATCAAACACAGCCGGCTGCTTTTGCGGCACGCCCGGAAGTACCTTCGTTATAAACACGACAAACTCAGTGACGCCGACCGGGAACAAATCGTCTCCGAAATGCAGACGCTTCGCGAATCCCTGCGCTCGAGAGATCGGGAGAAAATTCACAGCGCAGCGGAGACACTTGATAAGACGCTCCACAAACTCACGCCGGTGACGTGGGAATCGCATTGGCGAGAAAACTGCGAAGTAATTTTAGTCGCAATCGTGATCGCGGTCGGGATTCGCTCCTATTTCCTGCAGCCGTTCAAAATTCCCACCGGCTCAATGCAACCGACGTTAGACGGAATTGTCGGTCATCC
>DASXOI010000167.1:0-2283 GCA_036494375.1 Candidatus Udaeobacter sp. | reverse complement strand
TCAAAGCAGCGCTTTCCACAGGAAAGCGGCTACAGTCGACGCGCTCGGATATGCGCATCCCGCAAGCGTCTTGACACCTGAGGTAAAGTCAATCGGGTATAGTAATCGCGCAGGAAAGCGTCCACATGAACTCAATGGGTCGTGTTTGTTCTCTAGAACGCGCTGGATTTTTTTTGCTGACGCTCGTTGTGGCGTTTGGGGTCGGCGCGGCCCGCGCACAGAATGAACCGGTCCTCGTGCCTGACGCTGTCGATTATCAGAAGTTACTGCCGACTCTGCCGGAGCCTCCGTCGGGTTGGACTGCCGATAAACCCGAAGGCTCGACCGAAGACGTGGGCGGATTCAAAATCACGAACGTGCATCGCGATTATCGCAAGGGCGAAGGAGAAAAAGCGCCGAGCACCGCGATTAGCATCCTCGATTCAGTTGCGAATCCTGATTATGTGAGCGCTACGACCGAAGCGTGGAAGAGCAACAGCGACACCAGCGAAGGTTACGCCAAATCGGTGAACATCGATGGCAAACCCGGTTTCGAAACATTCGAAAAAGACACCAGGCACGCTGCTCTTTGGGTGATGATCGCCGATCGTTATTTCGTCCAGATAGAGCTGCAAAACCAGGAGCCCGGCGAATTGCAAGAGTGGATCAAGCGCGTTGACCTGAAAAAACTGGCAACGATCAAGTGACTGGTATGGATAGGCAGTGCGAAAACCTGATAAAAAAACAAGTTGGCCATCTGCGCGGCGATGTTTGGGATCGGCTTTATCGATTAAACCGCTTTATCGCAAAGTTTCCGCGGCCACAACGAGCCGATGATGGACACGCCGTACGAAAAGCTGTTGGCAAAGCTCACTCGGGCTGAGGTCAAATTCATCATCGTCGGCGGAGTAGCCGTTGCTCTGAATGGTTTTGTGCGCACTACGGAAGACGTGGACATTCTGATCGAGGCATCAGCCAACAACGTGGGCCGACTACTCGATGAACTGGGAGATTTTGGTGAAGGCTACGCGCGCGAGCTAAGTCCGGCCGATTTCAGCGACAGCGAAGGCGCGATCCGGATCATCGAGGATTTTCCGCTGGACGTGTTTACCATCATGCGCTCCAAGCGTTATGCCGATCTGGTCGGCGCGACCAAAACGACGCGAATCGATGATGTCGATGTGCGCTATCTCAACGCCGAAGCACTCATTGCGCTCAAGAGCAATTCACAGCGCGACCAAGACCGCATTGACGTATCTGCTTTGCGATCGTTGCAGGATAAGAACGGACCCTAAAGCTCGTTCAGCTGCGCGACTCATTTCTTTTCCGCTGCGCGCAGCATCGGCACAAAGCGAACCGGCAGCGTAACGCTTTCTTTCAACTGGCCGTTCTTCTTTTCGAGCAGATAAAGCTGCTGGGCGAATCGTTCGCCGACGGGAATGATCATGCGGCCGCCGTCTTTAAGTTGATCGATAAGCGGTTGGGGAACGTTCTCCGGCGCGCAGGTCACGATGATCGCATCGAACGGCGCCTGTTCGGGCCAGCCTTTGTAACCGTCGCCGACTTTGATATGCACGTTTTTGTAGCCCAAGCGTTGGAGCGTGGCTTCGGCAGTTTTCGCCAGCGGTTCGACGATTTCGATCGTATAAACGTCCGCTACGAGGTTGGCTAAAATCGCCGCCTGATAACCCGAACCGCTTCCGATTTCTAAAACCCGGTCGTTCGGTCTTGGTCGCAGTTGTTCTGTCATAAAGGCCACGATGTATGGCTGAGAAATGGTCTGATCGTAACCAATGGGTAACGGCCCATCTTCGTATGCGTCGCCTCGCACATCCGCCGGAATAAACTCCTCGCGCGGCACCCTGGCCATGGCTGCGAGGACGCGTTCGTCCTTGATGCCGCGCGGTTTCAACTGCTGCTCCACCATCCGCTGGCGCTGCTCTGCAAAATCGGCAGCGGTCCGTGTTTGTTGGTGGCAGCCCGTCGTAGCGATCGCAGCGAAAAGCAGACAACGCGCGACGATTCGCATTCGCCAAAAGATAAGGCCGCCTGCGCGGCTGCGAAAGCGACGCTGCGTTTGTTGAGACTCGCTATCGCACCGCCGTTACGGCGTTCATGTGACGCAGGCGATTGGCCAGAATTTTCATCACATGCGTCGCAAAGTGCGGCGTCTGCTGAACGAGAAAATGAAAACGGCGCCGATCGATTTCGGCCAGCCTGGTGGGGGTCTTCGCCACAGCGTTGGCAGTGCGTGGAGTGTCGTCAATCAATGCCATCTCACCAAGGAGCGCGCCCGGGCCTGCA
>DASXOI010000166.1:0-12756 GCA_036494375.1 Candidatus Udaeobacter sp. | reverse complement strand
TGATCGGCCGCTAAGCCCTACAATCACGCGAGCGGCGTTCGCTATCCGGGAATGTACTCGAAAAATAAGTACCAGTTCCCATGAATGTGCCGATACACCTTGATTGTGTCATCCCCATTTTTCGGATCGGTCCGATACCCGTCCAAACTGCTGAGCGTTTCAATCGGCGGGTGAGTTCTGTAGGCGTAGCCTTTGGTCGTATCGCTCGAGATTGCGGAGCCAATTGTCCAGTAGAAGAAGTCGACCTCGTACATCAAGGGCTTAGCTTGAAAGCCCCGCGGCACACGAGCCTCTCGTAACATTTGACGGTAGGTGGCGATCCGAGTCGAAGAGACCGCAATCGCTGCTGGGCTCTTGGGATCTGTCCAATCTTCATCGACTCTAATTAGACCTTCATCGGCGTTCAGCATTTCGATCAGCGCATTAAATGTTGCTTCATGGCGTTCGAAATTTGCCAGGAGTTTCTGATCGGAGGGCGCTGTCATGCCGCTTCTCACCACACAGAACAGTGCGCTCGTGAGAATGAGAATCGCGCTACTCGAAACACCGAGAGAGATGAAAATTGTCGTCCATCGAATTTGCTTGGTTTCGCGTTCTCGCAAATGAGGCGAAATCAGAAGACCAACTACCGCCCCAATCATCCCTCCGCATGTAAGTCCAATGGGTGAAACCCAGAGCCCTGTCCACATCACACTCCAAAGGTCATTCCCCTCGAACACTACCGCGACGAGCAATGCGATGGCGAGTCCTGCAACCATTCCGAGAAGAGTACCGACAACGACCGCCAAAAATCGCATCAGGATTGCTCTATCAATTCCATCATTTGCTTGGCAAGTTTCGGGCCGATGCCGCTTTCTTCGTGCTTGAAATAGACGAAAGCGTCTTTCCAATTCGATTCCTGCTGGCGGGCGAATTCCGCCCAATGTTCGATGTCGGCCGTTTGATAATCTTCACGACGGAGCCGGAGGTACCCGTAATCAGCCGTGATCTTCTTTGGCGTAGCAATGGTGTCGGTGTCCGCAATGCAAAGAGCGATATTGCGCGATTTGAGCAGATCGAAGATCTCGTCGTCGAACCAGGAGTCGTCACGGAATTCAAACGCGGCACGCATGGCAGGAAATTCGCGTAGAAACGAACCCAGCACATCGGCGTCCTTTTTGAAAGTTGGCGGCAATTGAAATAAAACCGGGCCAAGTCGCTCGCCGAGGCCGGCGACGACTTTGCAGAAATATTCGAGCGTGTCGACGCAATCGCGCAGCTTCGACCAATGCGTGATCTTCTGCGGCGCCTTCAGTGCAAACCGAAATTTATCCGGCGTTTGTGCTTTCCAATTGTCGATTGTTTTCGGCGCGGGAATGCGGTGAAATGTGTAATTGATCTCCGTGGTTGAAAATCGTTCCGCATAAAACGGCAACATTTTGGCCGTGGCCAAATCTTCGGGATAAAAATTTCCTTTCCACTCCGAATACTGAAATCCCGAGGTACCGATCCAGAAGTTCATAGGTCCGGACAAGACCGTCCGTTGTGCGAAACCGTGCTTCAAGAGAAAACTAGCGGCGCAAACATCCGCAGCACAGCGCGAATCCGAATTGGGTGTAGCAGTCCTTTGAATCGTCGATAAGACGGAAACGAGGGGCGAAGATGACTACCGCAATTCAACTAACAAAGGGGAAAATATGAAAAAGATAGTATTAAGCATTGCTTTGGCGTTTGTAGCGCCGTTTGCATGGGGCCAGGTATCACAGACTACCACCACAACAACCACGAGTGAGGACGGCGGGACGATTACGGAGTATTCTCCGGGCAGCCAGATCGTTCTGAAGGAAAGTAGCGGACCGCGCACTTATCGCTTCGGCAAGTCGGTCACATATGTGACCAAAAGCGGCAAGGTGTTGGATCCAGATGTGGTAAAAACCAAGATCAGAGTCGGGGTCCCAGTCCACGTCCATTATGTCGGAACAGGCGACAACATGATGGTTGATCGCGTAATCGTCGACGAAGATTAATATTTAGTCTCGTTCGTCTCCGACGCGCCTTTCTGTTTGGCTACGTACGAACAGCAAGGCGCGTTTTTTTTGTTTAAGCGGCACGGCGTTGAAAAACGTGAAGTCCAATGGCCGTCTGAAACACGAACTGTCTCTATTATGAAGCTACAAATGAAGGGCAATTGGAACGAAATAAAGGGCAAACTAAAGCAGAAATATGGTCAACTGACTGACGACGATTTGGCGTTTGCCGACGGTAAGGACGACGAGCTCCTGGGTCGTCTCCAGAAGAGAATAGGCAGAACAAAAGACGAGCTTCGATCCGAGATTGAAGAGATGTGACAGCGCTCTTGGGCATCCGCTCCACGAATTCGACCGTTAATTAGAACGCTGCGCAAAAAGGCGCGTTTAGACGTCGATGACTGGCGCCGGACTCCGATGACTCACACCGGCGGTTTGTTTCCCAAGACAATACGCACCTCGTGAGATATCCCATCGTCACACAGCTTTACCGTTTTGTCCGCTGCTGAGACTCCATCCAGTTCCATCACGATGACACCGTGAGAACAGTGGTCAGGATTCTCAATGGTGATCTGATAACTGGTGTTTCGGAAACGGTATCGCAGACGAAAGCCAGGCCAATTTTTCGGTATGACCGGGTTGATCGCGAGGGTATCGCCGCGGCGCTGGAATCCCAAAATTTCCTCAAGCCAGACACGATAAGTCCAAGCGGCCGCGCCCGTATACCAAGTCCAACCACCGCGACCGACCTTGCCGGCTAACGAGTAGACGTCGCCCGGGATGACATACGGCTCGACTTGGTAGCGTTCGCAGTCTTTCTCGTTCCGGGAATGTTCGACAGGATTCAACATTCGTAGGAATTGGACAGCTTTATCACCATCGCCGTGGCGCGCAAAAGCCATGGCAACCCAAGTCGCAGCATGCGTGTATTGGCCGCCGTTTTCCCGGACGCCGGGAGGATAACCCTTGATATAACCAACGTCGGCGGCGGTTTTGTCGAAAGGCGGAGTAAAAAGCAAAATTAGATTGTCGGCTTCGCGCACAAGATTCTCCTCGAGCGATCGCAGCGCGACATCAATGCGATCGGAATCGCCAGCACCGGAAATCGCGGCCCAGGTTTGTGGAAGTGAATCGATGCGGGCCTCGGTGTTTTCCTTCGAACCGAGAGGCGTGCCATCGTCGAAGTATGCGCGACGATACCACGCTCCGTCCCATGCCTGTGCGTCAACTGTCGTGGCCAACTGCGCGGCGCGCACCTGGCAAGCTCGCGCCTCGTCGTCCAGCTCGCATAGAATGAGCATCTCAGCGAAGTCTTTCAGAACACAAATCTCAAACCAGGCCAGCCAGACGCTTTCGCCTTTGCCGCCCAGTCCAACGCGATTAAGGCCGTCGTTCCAATCACCACCTCCTATCAATGGCAGTCCATGAGGACCGGCTGTGGCCGAGCGCGCGATAGCCCTCCGACAATGTTCAAGCAGAGAACCTTCCGTGGCGGAAGCGACCGGAATGGAAAGACTCTCTGTCTGTTGTTCCTGCAACGGTTTGTCGTCGAGGAATGGAACCATTTGCTCGAGGATCGCGGCGTCGCCGGTAGTGCGAACATAATGCGCGGTGACGAAGGGAAGCCAGAGAAGATCGTCACTGATCCGCGTCCGCACGCCCGCGCCAGACTCTGGATGCCACCAGTGTTGGACATCGCCTTCCACGAATTGTCGCGCGGCGGCGCGCAAAATGTGATCGCGCGCGAGCTCGGGCGCGGAATGCACAAGAGCCATCACATCCTGCAATTGGTCACGGAATCCGTAAGCACCGCTTGATTGATAAAGAGCCGAACGACCCCAGAGTCGGCAACTGAGAGTTTGATAAAGCAGCCAACGATTAAGTAGAAGGTTCGTCGAAACCTCGGGTGTTTCCACCTCGATCGTGCTTAGGAGTTGGTCCCACCATTGGCGTGTTTCTTTGAATGCCGCTTCGACGTTGAGAGGATCGCGGAAATGCCTAACGAGTTCGCGCGCTTTTTCTTCGTCCTCCGCCTGCCCGACAAGAAAAGTCATTTCTGCGGTGCGCCCCGGTTCGATCTCCACTATCACCTGCACGGCGGCACAAGGGTCAAGGCCGGCGCCAACGTCGCCAGTCAATCGTTCGTGCTCCATCGCCGCCGGATCACGCAGCGAGCGGTTACGTCCAATAAACCCAGCGCGATCAGAGGTGAACGAAATAGGCGCTGGAGCAGAAGTGGCAAAAGTGATGCAATCGCAAAATTCCGGGTTGTAAGAATTGCGGGCGAAGAGCGTCTGGCTCTGTAAATCCCATTTCGTAACAACGTGCATACCGGTTTCCTCTGGATCGGATCCGAGAACCAGAGTGGCGTAAGCGGTGACAGTGAGCTTTCGTCGGCGCGAAGAATTGTTCCGCAACCGCAGCCGTTGCAACCGTACAGGTTTCCCCCCCGCCTCATCGACCGGTACGAATGTGAGCAAGCGTTGTTCGATCGCATGGCTGTTGTGTTCAAATGTTGTGTAACCCTGACCGTGCCGCGCACGATACGCATCCTTCTCTCGGATCGGTTTGGCTGTTGGTGACCAAACGGCGCCGAGCTCGTCGTCACGGATGTAGATGGCTGTCCCGGGCGGATCGCAGATTGGATCGTTGAACCACGGCGTAAGACGATCGTTCTGGCTATTGCGGCCCCAGACACATTCGGCGCCAGACTCGGAAATCAATGCGCCGAACTTCGGATTCGCCATGATATTGATCCAAGGAAGCGGCGTATGCCGGTTCGGCCCCAAATAAATCACAAATTCTTTCCCGTCCTCAGTAAAGCCGCCGAGACCGTTAAAGTACTTCAGTTCCATGAAAGGTAGAGGTGCAGAGGGCTCCTCCAGGAACTGGCGCGTGGCCAATAGTTGGCGCTGTTTCGCGGCTGCTGGAGCGCTCGCGGCAAGTTGTTGACGCAGTGTGCCTCGAGCTGCGACGAGCACCATGCGTGCAGCCGCTTGAAGTGCGAGCAGCTCTTCCTTCGACATTTTTGTTGCCGAGCGGAGATAGACGCCGCCGGGTTGATCAACCCCAGTCAGGTGCGCCTGCGCTTCGGTGAGCCGACGCAGATGCTCAGTCAATGGTTCCTCGTAACTCGCGACCTCCTCGCTCACCAGCACGAGATCGACTTTCAGGCCGCGCAGATGCCAGAAAGTATGTGCGGTCAATATTTCTCGCACGACCTCCATGTCGCGAAGATGACCAATCATGACGACAACAATCGGCAGATCACCTGAAATGCCTTGTCGCCAGAGCGCTCGCTGACCTTCGGCGCGACCAAGACGCCCCGGCGGCGGTCGAAGTTGGGCCTGCGGAATGATAATCAGGCCGGCCAATTGTTGGAACGTTTGCACATCGGCACGTCGAATGTGCAGCCGGCGCATCTCAAGTTGGGAATGAGTCCATGCGGTTTCAAAAGAGCGCGCACAAGTGTGAAATTCAGAATAGCGTCCCGCCAGTGTAACAACCGCTTCGCGCGAATCTGCCACGACCGTGACCAGCGCGAACTGAAACCGTTGGTTAGGCAGAATCGTCACGCGCCGGCGCATGCTGAATATCGGATCAAGCACGGCACCGACACTGTTCGTTAGGCGGCGGTTAAGCGCTTCGGGATTTTCCAACGTACGACCGCGTCCCAGAAACTTGGCTCGGTCGGTTTCAAATTCCGCCGCCTCGACGGCGGATTCCGGGACCATGAGATGCGCAACCCAGATTGGACG
The DNA here is from genome assembly GCA_036494375.1 of Candidatus Udaeobacter sp. Classification (GTDB taxonomy): domain Bacteria; phylum Verrucomicrobiota; class Verrucomicrobiia; order Chthoniobacterales; family UBA10450; genus Udaeobacter. The sequence continues at coordinate 6,992 of DASXOI010000166.1, read as the reverse complement.
ATCGTCAGGAGAGCGAAGGCGGCGCCGTGCGACAATGGCGTCGCAATTCGGCAGCCACTCAGTTTCGATGAACAGTTTGTTGAAGGCGGGATGGGCGCGATCCGTTCGATGCGGCGCAAGAGCTAGCTCGACGTAACTCGTCAGCTCCAGTCGACAAGGCTTGCGCGACGTATTCACCAAAATCACCCGTCGAACTTCCGCGTTGTCTTCGGCAGAGACGACAATTTCTGTGATCGTCTCGCACGGCCCGCTCCGCCGCCGAAACTCCGCTTTGTCCGGCGTAAAATTCCAGGTGTAGCGGCGCTCCGGAAACCTTACCGGTTGGCGTGTGTTGCTCCAAATCGTTCCACCGTCCAAATCACGGATGTAGCAAAACAGGCCAGATACGTCGCAAGTTGGATCCGCACGCCAGCGCGTCACGTCCAAGTCCAGCCATCGCAGATAGCCGCCGCCGGAGTTGGTCACGGTGACAGAGCAGGCTCCATTGGAAAGGAGATGAATGCGCGGCGGAGCGATCTCTGGTGTTTGCGCCACGGCGGCAGCGCCGGCCGTCGCCGTCGCTATTGTCTGCCGCACGGGCCGTTCTTCATGCGCCTCACCGCTCGTCGGCAAAATCTGTTCCGGGATATGTTCGTGTAAGAGCGGTTCGGTGGCGCGAATGCGGGGATCGGAGTGAAATCGCCTTCTCATGGCGTTGTCATGTAATGCGTTGCCGTAAGCCAGGAGCGACATCCCCTGGTGATGAACCATGTAACAGCGGATAATGATTCCCGCGGCGCCGTCGAGCTCCGTACGGCGCGAATAATCGATCGCTTCGTAGTACCCGTATTCGCCGAGCAATGCCGAGTCCTCGATAATAGCGAGGCGTCGCAGGTTCTTCATCGCAGCGGCCGGTTCCACGCCAAGTGCAAGCGCTGCGGCATATGGCGCAACCACCAGGTCCTCTTCCTGCCCACGTTTCAATGCCAGCGAAGGGACGCCAAAGGCTCGATATTGATAAACGTTGTGTCGGTCGAGCGCGCTAAAGGCCGATTCCGAAATACCCCATGGAACCCGGTTTTGCCGGCCATAACCAATCTGGCAGTGCACGGCGTCGTAACAGGCGCGATCAAGCAGCGAATTCTCGTGTGTCTGAGTGAACAACAGCGGCATCAGATATTCGAACATTGTCCCGCTCCAGGAGAGAAGCGGCAGTCGCCCGTAAGCGGACCCAAAGGGTCGGCTCAAAGCCCACCAATGTTCCACTGGTACTTCTCCGCGCGCGATAGCCAAAAAACTCGTTAGGCGCGCTTCGCTCGCGAGAAGATCATAAAACGACGTGTCCAACCGCCGCTCAGCCACTTGATAGCCAATGGCAAAAATCCGACGTTCCTCATCGTAGAGAAATCGAAGTCCCATGCCTTGTTCCAGCTCCCGGTTCTGGGCGATTAATTCGTCCAACTGCGCGAGCTGCTCCGAGGCATTGCTGCGCGATTGGTCTACCTCTGTCACGAGAAGATCGAGCCACTCGCGGACGTCGGAAGATATTTCCTGCTCCTCCCGCCTCTGATAAAAAGGAAGCAGCGGTACCAACCCAGAGATGCTCTCGATGGCAATGTTGCGTAGCGAAAACGTGGCCGATAGCGCTTCTCTGCGAGATTCGTGCGTCGCTTCGCCTAACGACATCAATTGCGCAGGCGGCGACATCAGAATCTCCACCGGCCGAAGATATTTATCGATGACGCCATTCCACGCCGCGACCTGCTTCGAAATCTGTTGGGCCCAATAAGTGCAGGGATCGGTTCCCTGTCCGCTGTAGTGGAGCACAAGATCCTGCGCAGGCTGTCGAGTCGCTCTTACGCGCAGAATGATTTCTTCCAGATTCGCAGGCTGGCCCGTGGTCAGCTCCGTCAGGCGGAGAAACGCGGAAGGCTGTTCCGCTTCTTTCAAGCTGGATGCGCTTTGCCGAAGCACGGTTAGCGTGTCGCCTATCCCACGCAACGCGGACTCATCCAAAAGAGGACGCGCTGCCAATTCATTGCAACTGGTTTCGAAAGTCCAGAGACTGGCAAGCAAATTCCCGCTGTCCACCGCGGAGACATAGCGTGGACGCAAAGGCTCAAGCGTGTTCAGATCGTACCAATTAAAAAGATGACCTTCGAAACGCTCGAGCCGACCCAGGGTTTCATGCGTGTGGAGGTTACGCTCCACCAAATCGTCAATGGTGATGTAACCGAAATCATTCGCTGACACCGTCGCCAGCATCGACAGCCCGATGTTTGTTGGAGAAGTGCGCATGAAAATTTCACGCGTTGGCGTTTCCTGGACGTTGTCCGGCGGCAACCAGGACGTCTGGGGTCCGATAAAATCATCAAAGTATCTCCATGTTCGTCGCGCGACCGCGCGGAGGAATCGCCGATCATCCGACGTTAGCGTTCCGCCGCGCCAACTTTTCGCTGGGCGGTTGATCACCATTACCGCCACCGGAAAGAGAGCTCCCAACAGAAGGAAGGGAGCGGCAGCTATCATTGCTGCGGTTCCTTGCGACGCCGCGCCGATGAAAAGGAGCATGCAACCAGCTGGAATCCAAAGCCTCGTGAGAATAAATTGCAGTTGGCGACTTCTCGCGCGCCGGTGAGAGTCTGCCGCTGTTTCCCATTCCAGAAGCAGACGATGCGACGCCGTTCGTCGGTAGATCACACGAACAATTGCATCGAGCGCCATTGCCGCATTATCCCAAAGAAAAATTATTGTGAGCATGACGCGCAAGAGCCGGTCGCGCGGGTCGCGCCAAAATCTCGTTCCGGGCGGTGGCGGATGAAACAATAAGGCGAGGAAAGCATTCAGGACCGGCCACAACATCAGACCAGCGATAATCGCGCTCCACAGGATCGGAGCAGGTGTGCAAAACCAGCCGACGATTAAGAGGGCAATGATCGCTGGTGGCACCAGACTCCGGCGCAGATTATCGAAGATCTTCCAGCGGTTGAACACGGAAAGCGGATTGGTTTCCATCCTGCCGCCACCGACAGGCACGCAAGACTTGAGCCAGTCAATGATTTGCCAGTCGCCGCGAATCCAGCGGTGCTGTCTACTCCACCACGCGATATAACTATTCGGAAAGACATCCAGCAGTTCGATGTCCGTCGCCAGTCCTACGCGCACGTGACATCCTTCCAGCAGATCATGACTCAACAGGTGCGCCGCTGGAAATCGTTCTGATAAGAGCCGGTGAAACGTCTGCAATTCGTAAATGCCTTTACCGTGATAGCTGCCTTCTCCGAATAAATCCTGGTAAACGTCGGAGACCGCGTGCGTATAAGGATCGATCCCGCGCGGATCGGCAAAGATGCGTGAGAACCATGTGGCCGTTGCGCTCGGAAGCGATGCGCTGACGGTTGGTTGAATGATCGTGTATCCTCGAACAACGTGGCGACCATCTGGTGAAAGCCGCGCCTGATTCAATGGATGCGCGAGGGTCTCAATCATTCTCCGCGCCGTGTCACGCAGAAGTTGCGTATCGGCATCCAGAGTGATTACGAAACGAATCCGCTCAAGCTGCGAGCGTTCGCCTGCATGGAGAAATCCTTCCAACTCGGGCGTGGATTCGCCGATAAGAAATTGATTGAGTTGCTCAAGCTTCCCGCGCTTGCGCTCCCAGCCGATCCAGCGTTGTTCACTCTCGCTCCAGTTGCGGCCTCGATGAAAAAGAAAGAAGTGCCCCTCTCCGTGCCGGCGATTCAATTCCTCGACACCGCGTGCGACGATGTCGATATACTCTGCGTCCTCCGGCATGCTCTGCCGCGGTGCGTCAGAAAAATCTGATAAGAGCGAAAAACGCAGATTCGGATCAGTGTTTCCGAGATAATGAATTTCAAGCCGGCTGAGTTGGCTTTGGATTGCGCTCGGAGTGGTCAGCAGCATCGGCACCACTACAAGCGTGCGATAATCATCCGGAATGCCTTCCTTTTCGAATGACATTTTAGGCAAGACCTCCGGTGGGAGGAGCGAGATCACGAAATAATTCACAATCAGCACCGCTAGCTCACTTGCGGGCAAGAGGAGCAAAAGTCCCAGGACTCCCTGTGTCACCCATGGAACCAAGTCAGCAACGAAAAGGAGAGGACCCGCTACCAACATCGCCATGAGCACAAAGAGGCTTCCGAAGTAAGTGACCGTAGCGTGGGCACGAAGCCATCGGCGTGATCTTTCCGGCATTGGTACTCTCGCGCCGGTGGCTTGCTCCAGCATCGAACGCCCCAAGTCGATTAGGAAATAGCCGACGTGGCGCGCAACTTCGTCCTGCGCGGCCTTCGCCAGCGCCAATGCGTTATCAATAGTTTTTTGTTCCGAACATTGTGACCAGCGGGCGATTTCCTCCACCGCACTGCGGCATCGATCACGCGTCTCAAAATCCATGCGGGCGTAAACGCCGGCTGGGTCCGCGGCCAATTCGCTTTCCGCCCAGCTGAGCGATTGAAAAAGTTCCCGCCACTGGAGTTGGGCAAGGCGGCGACAACTATTGATTGCATTCGTGAGCGCCGTTTGCTGTACCGCCTGGTGCCGATGTTCCTGCTGCATGACCTCGAGCAGCGGCGAACGGAGCGAGCGTTCGAGCCAGCCGCTGACTATCGGGAGCGCTCCCTCGTCGTCGTACAGATGCGCCACCAGTTCGCTTGCAAAATGCGGCGTCGGTTCCGGATACCTTTCTACGAGTTGTTCCATTATTTTGAGCAACCGCGGTGCACTGTGCCGGACGGCAGTAATGAGCCGGTTCGCCCAAAAATCCGCTTCCTCGCTTTCCCGTTGCTGTTGGTCGACTTGAACCGCGAGAGTGCGAAGACATTCGAGCAACTGCAATCGCAACATCAGCGGAAGAGCCCAAAGTTCTCCGATATCCAATGGCGTGACCGCTTGAAACGCGCCCAAAAATCTTCGGATAATATCAGGATCCAAGGCTCCGTCGGTTTCGGCGACGATCTCCGCTGCAATCTGGTAAACTCGTGGCAGCCCCGCACCGGGGCCGCTGGCGATCAGAGGCAGCTTTCCATAGTATTTTTGCGGAAGGCTCTTGCGAAGATCTGCCACCTGCTCGCGAATCAAATAGGCGTTATCCAGCAGCCACTCAGCCGAAAGCGTAAACGCGTGTTGCGCCTCATCCGACATAGTGAGACTCACGTTTGCCCATTCCAATGCGTTCTCGATTTCCACTAACCGGTGCAAGAAAGATGGCCCCTGCGGTTTCGCTGTGCGCCTGACCGTGATTGCCTGTGCGAGGCTAGCTGCCTTTTCCACGAGACGCTGACTCGAAGGCAGTTCATCACTGGATGGTCGGGTCGATTCGATGGAGAAAGGTGGTGGGGGATAAAAACCGAAGGTCACCGCTTCGGCTTCCACGCCCCGCAAAATCGCCAGCACGCGTGAGGATTCGCTCGATTCGACTTCAGCTAGAACGACTGTTTCGTTCGGCAGGATCGTGTCGGTGAATCTGGTGAAGCTCGCCGAATCGACATGCTCTCGAAGCAATTGGACGAGAATCCAGCCGACAGTCGCACCTCCGAACGCGAACGCAGCCAGCAGCAAAGCTACGCTGGTGGGCCGATTGCCGCCCAGCATTCCGCAGGCCCAAAAAATAAATGCGCCAAGAAGGACGCTAGCGATCGAAGCGGCAGCCGATCCGCCGATCGCCGAAATCCCGTGTTCCTCGATCCTGGGTCGCCCTTTCGCCGAAGCGTGGATCGCCGCGGCCCGACGAAACCGAGCGTGATAGAGATTATGCAGTACGGCCCGACCCGCTCCCGCACTTTGGAAAATGCCGACAACCAAAACCCGATTCCCCTTCTTCGGCCAAAATCTCATATCAACTTTTACAGGATTTTATCGACTTGGGAACATCCACACGATTCAACTTCGGCGACAAGAGACTGATGCACTCTGTTTCGGTCAGCATTCGTATGGGGGGCCAACCGTAATTAGCAGAGCCATCGCATACGCAAAGCTTTTTAGTCGCTCCCATGGTGCCAGTCATCCGCGCTTGCTACGCGACGTTATGGCAAGCATGTCCCGCAGTTCATTTGATTTAAGGACAACCAGAGACCGTGATAGTAGCGGCTGGTTGCTACGCACCTTCGCTCGTGAAAGCGCACAAACCTGCGGGATTGCAAAACAGGTGTTTTGTACAATCGCAGCTTGAATGCTCGGCAGTGAGGCGACCGAATGACCGTTGAATACGATTCAGGTGATATGAAAAAAACGATTTACCTGTTGGCTATGTTGGGGTTGTTCGCTGCGTGCGAGCAAAAAACGACGACCGTCAACCCTCCTGACAAGAAAGAAAGTAATACTACAATCGTAAATCCGCCGGGAAACAGTGGCACCACGACGACGAAGGAAGAGAAGAAGACTGATATTAACGTCAACACTTCGCCAAATCCGTAGAGATACGCGCAATTCATCCAGCGCGCGTTTGCGGTTCACCGAGAGCGCGCTTGGGAATGCGCATTTTAAACCAAACCGCAACCTATGCGTTTTATCCTGCTTTTAATTCTGCTCCTGCTGGTGATCGGCGCGCTCCCGACGTGGCCGTATAGCACTGGCTGGGGATACTATCCTAGTGGGCTGGGTATCGTTCTGCTGATTGTCTTGCTGGTGGTTCTGCTCCGCCGCTAGCGACCGGCGGGACGGAACAATCGTGTGGCCAGCAGTGGCAGGGATAGATTTTTTTGACCTACACCTTATGCCGCAACGGCCTGAGTGCGTGAGTCAGTTTCTGCAAGCCCAATTCCAAACGCGTCTTCACGGTCCCAAGAGGGGCGCGCGTAGCAGCAGCAATTTCCCTGTGGCTTAGTCCTTTGAAAAAAGCGAGCTCCACGGCTTCGCGTTGTAAACGAGGCAAGGCTCGAATGCTTTTTCTCAAAAACTTGCGGAGATCGTTTAATACAAATGCTTCTGCGCCGTCGCGGCGCGGAGTCTGTGATTCCTGGACTACTCGTTGTTCATAGCGCTCTCGCGCT
>DASXOI010000165.1:0-5055 GCA_036494375.1 Candidatus Udaeobacter sp. | reverse complement strand
TACACGCCGCCGCCACCGGAAGGTTTCGTTAGTCCAATGACATGGGGCGTCGAGAGCAATGTTATCGAACGCTTTACCGCGGCAGGAGTTCCGAGAGAGAACATCTCCTTCGCCCGAGACACGTTCACGTTCAATTTCCCTGGTACACCTTCGCAGCTCGTAGATGAATTCAGGAAATATTATGGGCCGACCATGAATGCGTTCGAAGCCGCGGAGAAACAACGCAAAGCGGAGGAGCTACAAAAACAATTGGAAGAGCTGTTCAACAGCCAGAATGATGCGGCCCGAGGGCGGGCCGGCTCCAGCAATCAGGACGGCACGTCCATTCCTGCGACATTCCTGCGCGTGACGGTGCAAAGACATTGAAAGGAAAAGTAGGTAGAAAGAAAGTGATCCGCGAGGGTTTCGCCTTCGCGCCGGCGTCCGCGCGCCGGAAAAGTGTGTTTCGGCTGGCAGGCCGCGCCCACGGCTAGCAGCCTGTGCTCCGAAAGCGAGGTTTGTAATTAGGCCTTTTGCTGGTGGCCGGGCAAGTTAAAGGTAGGAACGAGGAAGTACGAACTGGAGTGGGCTTCCTATGAAAGCCACAGGTAAAACAAGAAGAGCTGTTCGGCGGGCCGCCGAACAGGAACACGCGAGCCGCGTGTGCTCTCCGATCATTCATTCACCGCCACCGCGTGACGGTTAGGGTTGGTTTGGCTTTTTCTTGCCTTGCGGCTGTCCGCCGGGGTGAGGACCGTTCGCTCCTGGCGGTGGGCGGCGTACTCCTGGTGGCGGGCCGTGTGCAGTCATCTGTTGATGATGCGCGGCCATTTGTTGCTGATGCTGCGCGTTCATCATCTGTTGCTGATGATGCATCTGCTGCTGATTCATCCCATGTTGATTCAGGCGGTGCTGGTTCATCGCATTCTGACCGTGAGCGGCATTTCCATGCTCAGCCATTTGGTTCGACTGCGTGTGGTTTGCCCCAACATTTTGGTTGTTGCCATGAAGATTTTGTCGTTCATGCGCGTTCACCTGGTTTTCCGCCGCGTTTTTGTTGCCGTGTTGCTCGCCATTCATTGCTGCTCCCGGCGCATGTTGTTCACCGGCCATGTTTCCGGATTTGTTTTCAGCTTTTCCCGCTCCGGCCGCCTCTGCGGTTCCAACGCCCTCTGCGCCTTTGCCCTGCCCATGGGTCTGGTTAAATGACTTAATCGCCTCGTGATTCACCTGGCCGTTCTTCGCGTGAAGATTCGTGTCCTTCTTTGCTGTTTCCTGTCGGGCGAGTTGTTGAGAGGTCGGCGGCATCTTCTTGGCGTTTGCCGCGGCAGTTTTTTGTTCCGCAGTCGGCTGCGCTTTCACTCCATTTGGACCGTTAAAGCTGGTACGGTTAACGTTCGCATTCCTTTTGAAGGAGTTATTGACGTAGGTGTTGTGAATGACGGTCTTGTTCACGCGCGTCACAGCGGTGTTGTACTGGAATGTGTTTCCACTCCATCGTCCGCCCCAATAGCCATTCCCGGTGTAGCCATAACCGTAGTTAATGCCGCCGTAAAAACCGACTGTCGGGCCCCAGTAGCCTTGGTTAAACGCGTACGCACCATTGTTCCAGCCCCACCACGATGGGGTCCAAAGCAGACCGACGGTTGGCGGAGCAACCCACACACCCGGCACCCAATAATAATCGCTGTCATACCCCCAATATCCCGGAGTCCAGATGTAGCCCTCGGCCGGAGCCGGAGGTTGCTCTACTACGGGCAGAGGCGGAGGAGCGACGTCGACGGATATATCTACCTGCGCGAAGGACGATGCGAAAGGTAGTGCGAGGAAGGCAGCGAAAACCAGGGAACGTAATTTCATGGATGTTTTGTAGTAGTTAACCAGAGCTGGTCAAGGAAGTAGCGCGAAAGAATTAAAAGCGGGCGGAGAAACGATGGCGCAATCGCAAGACACGCCGCCTTCGCCGAGGCTACGGGGAGCCAAGGAGACGCGTGCGCTGCCACGATTCGGATCGCAGCTGATACAGCCGCAGCTACAGAACAGGTGTTCGGCGTGCCGCCGAACACAGCACGCGAGCCGCGTGCGCTCCCCGGATTCGGATTGCGGCTGACGCAGCCGCCTCTACAGAAGATGTGTCCGGCGGGCCGCTCCTTCGGCTCGGCTCAGGACAGACTACAACACGTGAGCCGCGTGTGCTTCCCGATCACTTAATTCGGTCGAAGGTTTTCTGAAGAACTTCGAGATCGCTGGGGTTGCCCATTTTTTCGCGCGTCTGCTCGATCCATTTTTTCTCCAACGAATTTTTCGTAGGGCGATCGGTTTCGTAAAAAACTCCGAACACCCCGGGGAACGGAAGCGTGGCGAGTTTGTACGCGGCGATTTCATCGGTGACATCGTGACGAAGTTCGTCCTCAGGTGTGTTGTCCCATTTCTTCTCCTGTATCACTTCGAAGCTTCCGCCTTTGCGTGGATTGGCCGGATCGAATACGTCGGGAAAAAATTCGACGCATTCACTTAAACATTCGATGACGCTAAACCCCTGGTGATCCATGGCGCGCTCGATCATTTGGATCATGTGAGGTACCTGCGCGGCATGCGTGCGGGCGATGAACGTGGCTCCGCCGGCGATTAATTTTTTCATCGGGTTGACCGGTTGATCGATGGCGCCCGTGGGATCGGTTTTGGATTTGAATCCGATCGGCGAAGTCGGCGACGTCTGCTTCTTCGTCAGCCCATAGACGAAGTTGTCCATGATGAAATAAGTCATGTTGATGTTCTTGCGTGCGCCGTGATCGAGATGGTTGCCGCCGATGGAGAACCCGTCGCCGTCGCCGCCGAACAGGAACACGTGAAGATCGGGCCGGGCGAGACTGATGCCGCTCGCGAGCGGGACCGCGCGGCCGTGAATGAAGTGCGCTCCATGGCCGTTGACGAAATATGGAAAGCGCGATGAACAACCGATTCCGGCAAGCGTGACGATCTTCTCGTGCTCGAGATTGCGTTTCTCGAGGACTTTGTAGAACGAGGCGAGCACGGCAAAATCGCCGCAACCGGGACACCATGTCGGCTGATCAGCGGTGATCGCTTTCTTAGTTAGTTTTTCGCGCGGTGGCTCCGATGCCGGAGTGGCGGTTGCGACCGCAGTGGCCGTTTCGCCGTTTGGTTTTGATTCGTTCATAAAAATTAATCAGGAAGCCAGGAAAAGCAGCGAGGAAAAACGCCCAACGCTCAACATCCAACGCCCAACGTCCAATGCAGAATTTCTGATCATCACATCAAACATCAAACATCAAACATCAAACCTCAAACCTCAAACATCAAACTTGCGCTGGCTCAGCCCACGCCTTGCGGCACTACTTCCTTCAAGTGTTTCACATTTTCGGGCGCAGTATCATGATGCTGCACGTCGACGCCTTCGCGCGGGATGTATCGTGCAAGGAAGGACTTGCCTTTGAATACGCCGTCCAAAATCTCTCTCACCCGAAAAGTAAGGCCATCGGTCTTGGTGAAACTGGTAATTTTCGGTTCGCAATAGCGTGCGCGCAAAATCGTGGCGAGCTGACCGAATCCATAAACGCCCTGGTCATTCATCTCGACGGTAACGATACGTTTGAACTTCTGGAAAATTTTCTCGAGCCCGTTCGGCAATGGATGGAGATGGCGCAAATGTATGGCGCCGACCTTTTCTCCCTGGTGCCGCGCCAATGTGACAGCGTCGTGGATCGGACCGTAGGTTGATCCCCAACCGACCATCAATGTGCCTTCGTGATCGCCGTGAATTTCGGGCACCGGAATTTCTTCAGCGAGCTTGCGCAATTTGTTGCGACGCTTCGCCGTCATTGCCATGTGCAGTTTCGGGCTGCCGGTGGGATGACCCATTTCGTCATGCTCGAGACCCGCGAGCAGCGGGTATTTCCCGTCGAGGATGCGCGTGCCTGGTGCGACGTGCTGCGTGATTTGGTCGATAGGATACGGCTTATGCGTCTGTCGCGGCGTCAGGTCCGGCTTGGGATCGACCATCAGCTTGGGCAAATCGGGTTCATCGAAGGCCTCGATTCGCGTCGCGAGCGATGTATCGCTCAGAATGAAAACCGGCGTGCTGTATTTTCGCGCGATTCGGGCGGCTTCGATCGCAATATAGAAACAATCTTCCACGCTTGCGGCCGCGAGCACGACTCGCGGGCTGTCGCCGTGACTGCCGAAGATCGCCTGATGCAAATCGCTTTGCTCAACGTTCGTAGGCAAACCTGTGCTTGGACCACCGCGCTGAATGTTGCAGATGACCAACGGGATCTCGGCCATCGACGCCCAACCGATCGCTTCCGCCTTAAGCGAAATGCCCGGCCCGGCGCTGCCGGTCACCGCAAGGTAGCCGGAGTATGAGCAACCTAGCGCGATCGAAACCGAAGCCAGCTCGTCCTCTGCCTGCACGAAAATGCCGCCGTACTTTGGCAGCTCGCGCCGCAAAGTTTCCATCACAGACGACCATGGCGTAATGGGGTAGCCGGCGCCGAAGCGCACGCCGCCTGCGATCAGGCCGTAGGCGATCGCCTGGTTGCCGTCCATGGTGATCTGATCGCGACCACTGGCCCTAGGGATGTGCTCGAATCGATAGTGCTTGGTTAAAATATTCCCGACCGGATACGCGTAGCCCGCTTGGAATGCCATCAGTGCGGTGTTCACCACACTCTCGTCTTTGCCGCCGAATTTTTCGGTGATGATTCTTGTCAGTTTGTCGACATCGAGATTGAAAATCTTTGAGATCAGTCCGAGCACGAAAATATTTTTGCCCTTGTCCTTGGCCGTGCCGCCGAGCGCTTCAACGGTCAGCCCAGTAATCGGCACGCCGACGTAAACGAAACGTTTATCGTCGAGGTTGGGCTCGACATTGTCCGAATCGTAAAGCATCACGCCGCCCTCGCGAAGGAACCCGATATGGTCCTGGTAACTGTGTTGATAAAATGCGACTAGAAAATCGGCCTCATCACCGGCCGATAAAACTTCGCCTGACCCGATGCGCACCTGAAAAATAGACGGACCACCCGAGATCGTCGCCGGGATGGTCATGTAGGTCAT
>DASXOI010000164.1:0-3013 GCA_036494375.1 Candidatus Udaeobacter sp. | reverse complement strand
TGCGTCCTTTTCCGGACGCTCTGGCTGTCGTTTGATCGTGCTTTGCGGGGGAGATCGGATCGGCGTTCTGAAGATTTGCTCTGCATTAAAACTGAGATCTGGCTCGCGACCGAGAGTCTTTCGAGATCTCGGATCGCCTCCTGGTGAAACGGCTTAGAAAGCGGGGTTTCATCAGCGCTGGACACGCTTTGCTGGAATACCGTTACGCTTACTCTGAAGACATATTATCGAGGGACTGGCTAATAAAACGATCGCAATGTCTAACCACCGATGCGCCGTTTGCCGATGCCGATAAGGTTTTGCTGTTGCGCCGTTTGATTGCTTACTTCCCTGACGTCTTTGCCATTTCACGCGCGTACTGGAGATTATTTCGTGCCAGTTGGAAGTCGGGTTTGAGACGAAGCGCTTCCTCGCACGCGGCGGCGGCTTCCGCGTAGCGACCGAGTTTGTTGTAAGCGGCGCCGATGTTATTCCACGCTTCGGGATAATCCGGCCGCAGTGCGAGTGCTGCTCGGCTCGCCGCGATCGATTCGACGTAACGCTCTTCGCGATAATGTTGAAGGCTGAGGTCGAGATAATACTCCGGGGTCTGGGTCGTCGGTTGATCGATTAGCTGACCATCCACTCGCGCGAGGAGATCGCGCGCAGTGAGGTTTGTTGGGCTTAGTTCCAGTGCACTCTGCAGGAACGCGCGTGCCTCATCGGCGCGCGAGTGCGCGAGCAAGTAACGCGCGTAATAGGTGTAACTGTCGGGGCTGGTCGGCGCGAGTCGCAGCGCGTCCTCGAAATGTTGCTCCGCTGCCGCGCTCTGTTTTATCGCATCCTCCGCAATGGCAAGATTGATCAGCAACACCGAATACTGCGGCGCCAAGGCGAGCGAGCGGTGAAAATAATCGAGCGCCCCTTCGTAATCGCCTCTCGCCATGAGCGTGTTGCCATAGTTCATAAGGCCACGCGGGTTACGCGGACTCTGCATCGACACGTCACGCCAGAGTGTTTCCTCGGTTTTCCAAACCTTGTTGCGCTGAAACGTGGCGTATCCGCTGGCGCAAAGAATCAGTAGAATTGCGAATGACAGCGCGACTTTTACGATCACGTTTCGCGCGATTCGGGCTTGAACCAGTAGCGAGATCAAACCAGCTACTGTGATTACGAGTCCGATGTACGGAAGGAACGTGCGATGGTCGTTCATTACTTCTGCCAGGGGAAAGAGTGAAGTTGGCAACAGCGCAATGAGAAACCAGAGCAGACCGAAACCAATCACACGCGTTTTTTTGAAAACGGCAGCTGCGATCGCGGCTGTGACGAAAAGAGCAACGAAGGCAAAACCTGCCCAGAAGCGCGGATCATCTGTAGTTGGGAACGGATTGAGGTCGTAGTCGGCGGAGAGACCACTCGGCCAGAAGAATGTCTTCAAGTAGAGCAACGCCACGTAAGGTTCGGTGATCAGGTAATTGTGCGTGTTCGCTGCGCCGGCGATCCAGGTATGCGGTGTCATGTGCTGCACGAAGAGCAACATCGCGCCGCAGATCAGAAACGGCACAATTATCTCTGCGACGCGCTGTAGCCGCGTTCCTGCGAGACGCGTATTCTTCTCCAGAAACAACAAACTATAAATCGCGAACAACACCGGGAAGATAGCCGCCGTGGGTTTCGCCAGAATCGCGATCGCTGCCGGCAAAACATAAACGTAATAGCGCCGCAGATATGGGAAGCCGAAGTAACCTGCAAACGACGCGATCACGCCGAGCGTCGAGATTACTTCAGACGATGAGATGATGTAGTTGACCGTGTCGGCGTTGGCTGGGTGCAGCCCGTAACAGGCCGCAGCAGCAAGTGCGATCCAGATATTTCGAGCGGAACTTCCTGCGTGATTGAGCAAGCGGTAAATGACGAAGGCGAGTAGGAGCGTGAGCGCGGCCAAGAGCGCGAATATCGAAAGATGAAACCAGAAGGGCCGCAGTCCGTGACCTAACGAGTAGTCGATTGTGAGCAGCGTCGAGACGAGCGGGCGATACGATTGATTACTCGGGAGCGAGCTGAACGTCGTCGCGTCAAGGAAGAAGAGCGGAATGTTCCGCAGCTCGCGGATGGAGGCGTTGGTTTCAATCGTGTGCGCGTCGTCGAAGTGAAAGCTGTTGCGAAAATGGTTTGAGTAGGCCGCGAGAAGGGCAAGGACCAAGAGCGAACAGCCGATTGCAGCTGGGCTCTTGTTACGCAGCGCGGCGAACATCGAAGCATTCTACCAAGCGACACGCGTTGAGGGAAATGCCAGATCAGAACTAACCACTGATTTCACGGATCTCACAGATACGAAAAGAATCCCGAATCCGTTTTCGGATTTCCAATCCGTGTTATCAGCGTAATCCGTGGTTAATGATTGTTGACCGTTTGCGGTGCAGGCTTACTCAATTCGACCTTGTCGCTCACCTTCTGGATTTTCGCGTCCTGTTCTTTGAGACGCGCGGTGACAATCTCCATTCCTTTTCGCTGCTCTGCGTTTACCGCTTCTTGTTTTGCAGCGGCAGCCTTTAATTGCGCGATGGTCGCTTCCTGTTCCTGCAGTCTGTGGTCTTGCTCCTCCACCTTGCGGTGCTCCTTGAGGAACTCGTTCAACAACATTGCGTTCACTGCTTCGTATCGCACGGTGAAGGCTTTTCCCTCGGGATCCCGAGTCACCAGGTCTGGGTTCACCTTTTCTACTTCCTCTGCCACGAGACCAAATTGAGGTACGCCTTTCGGATCAATGTTCTTTTTGTAGTGGAACGTCACAGGGCTTAGCGAAAGGAGCGCCTCGCTTGAGCTACCCATCGGCGCGATCGCATCCTTAAAACGCGCGGATGAAGTTAAGAGACCAAGCTGACCAGTCGACGTATTGATGACGACGCTTGAGCCTGTGACCGTAGCGTTCGCGATACCGGCGATATATGTTGCTGTCTGATTGACGTCCCCGATGCGGACGGTGTTGGCCTCGCCGGCAACACCAAGGTTGCCGATGTCGATATTGAAATTG
>DASXOI010000163.1:0-2127 GCA_036494375.1 Candidatus Udaeobacter sp. | reverse complement strand
GTCGGTCGAGGCGCAGTTGGAGGCGCGCATGCTGATGCTCGCGCCGAACAATATTTTCTCTCCATCGAGCGGTAGACCGATCACCACGCCAAGTCAGGACATCACCCTGGGTTGCTATTACATAACTCAAAATCCGCGAGCACCGAAGAAGGATGGGCGTCATTTACCGCTATTTGGAGACGCGTACGAAGTCGAATTCGCGATGGTCGAAGGCTCGATCAAAACGCATGATCGAATTTTGTTCAAGAACCCGGATCGCGGGCATCAAACTATTTTTGGAAATTCCGATATCAACATTCTCGAGACAACCGCTGGTCGCGTTATTTTTAGTCAAATTTGGCCGAAAGAACTTGGTTTCTTTAACAAGCCGGCGGGCAAGAAACAACTCAGCGACATCATTTGGCGCTGCTATCAAATCGCTGGCCCTGCAGTTACCGTGGCCACGCTGGATAAGCTGAAAGAGCTCGGGTTTAGAGAAGCGACTCGCGCCGGTATCTCGATTGGCATCGAGGACATGATCATTCCAAAACGGAAAGAAACCGAGTTGGAGAATGCACACAAGCAGGTCAAACAGGTGGACCAGCAATATCGCCGCGGCATCATCACAGACGGTGAGCGATACAACAAAATCATCGATATCTGGACGCACGCCGGCGATCAAATCTCGAATGTGATGTTCCGTGAGATCGAGGAAAATCAGGATCGCAAAGAGTATAATCCGATCAATTTAATGGTCGACTCTGGTGCGCGCGGCAACCGGCAACAGGTACGCCAGCTCGCGGGCATGCGCGGCTTGATGGCCAAGCCGAGCGGCGAAATCATCGAGCGGCCGATCACCTCAAATTTCCGCGAAGGACTTACCGTGCTCGAGTACTTCATTTCCACCCACGGTGCGCGCAAAGGTCTTGCCGATACGGCGCTAAAAACCGCGGACTCCGGTTATCTCACACGCAAACTCGTGGATGCGGCACAGGATGTGATCATCGTTAAGGACGATTGCGGAACCGTAAACGGCATCGTGGTGCGCTCGATTTACGAAGGCGACGAGGAAGTGGTCGATCTGGGCCAACGAATCATAGGTCGTGTCAGCTGCGAAACAATCGGCGACCCCGTCGACAAAAAGAAAAAGATCGTTAAGGCAAACCAATACGTCGACGAGAAGATTGCAGCCGACTTACAGCGCATTGGCGTCGAGCAACTCAAGATCCGGTCGGTGCTCACATGCGAGTGTGGCCGAGGCGTCTGCGCGATGTGCTACGGTCGCAATCTCGCTACGGGCGACTTCGTGAAACTCGGCGAAGCTGTCGGTATTATTGCCGCTCAGTCCATCGGCGAACCAGGGACCCAGTTGACGATGCGGACGTTCCACATCGGAGGCACGGCCAGCCAGACATTTAAGCAGCCGATCATTAAGGCGAAGAACGACGGCACGGTGCAGTTCAATGATTTGCGGACCGTGCAAGCACTCGACAAGAGTTGGATCGTGTTGAACAAAAATGGTTCGATTAGCGTGCATAACGAAGAAGGTCGTGAACTGGAGCGTTATAACATCGTCATCGGCTCAGTGATTTCCAAGGAGGACGGTGCGTCTGTGAAGAAGGGCGAAACGTTTGTGCAATGGGATCCATACAACGTGCCGATTCTCACCGATAAAGGCGGAAAGATCGAATTCCGCGACATGATTGCCGGAGTTACAATTAAACGCGAAGTCGATGAAGCGACAGGCCTCATGGGCACCATGGTTATCGAGCACAAAGAAGACCTGCACCCACAAGTGGTTGTTGTAGATGACAAGAAGGAAGTGCTCGCGAGCTATTCAATTCCCGCTGGCGCTCACGTCATCGTCGAGGAGGGTCAGAAGATACGGGCAGGCGCATTGCTGGCAAAAACCCCACGAAAAGTCGCCAAGACAAAGGACATCACCGGTGGTTTGCCGCGCGTTGCGGAATTGTTCGAAGCTCGTCGGCCAAAGGATGCGGCTGAGATTGCCAAGATCGACGGCATCGTCGAGCTGGGCGGAACTGTACGTGGCAAACGCAGCTTGGTTTTGAAAGATCCGGACACGGGCGCTGAAGAAGAGCATCTCATTCCGCTCACCAAGCACATCATCGTATTCAAAGGCGATTT
>DASXOI010000162.1:0-2736 GCA_036494375.1 Candidatus Udaeobacter sp. | reverse complement strand
AGAATTTGGGGAATCGAAGGAACCATGACGCTCTTCAAAGGCGAACCGCCAGCTAATCGGCTCCTCGTCGAGGAACGCCAGCTTCGCGTTCACGATGTGGATGGGATCGTGAAAGGATTTCCCGCCGAATTTTTGCGTCATCCGCCGACGCCACAGCATCCGCGCGACCTTGCCTGGCTCGCATCTGGGGCGCATTTGCAAATCGTCGATTACGCGCCAGCGATCGAGGGGAAGCTGAATCCAAAGCCACTGAGCGATGGCGGCCTATCTGCGCTCCATTTCACCATTGCCACCGCGATGATGAACCAGCATCTGGACACCTGGCTGCTCGCTGACGACCCGCAACATGGAAGCTTCTCGATGGGCCTCGCCAACATCGAACTCAAACGCGGCACCGCTCCAGACTCAGGTAGGGGCGATTCACCGAATCGCCCGCCCTCGACCGCCAAGGATCAAGCGGTTGATCTTGAGGAATCGATTTTCGCTTTCAGCAAGGCGCCGAACGAACAAGTCGGTCGCGTTCGCAAAGGCGGCGGCACCGGCGCGAAAGTTCGCTTGCTCGCGCCTAAGGACGGAAACAAAGGGCAGGTCGTAATTTCCTTAGGTGACAAAGAAGCCAGCTTCGATGTCGCAGAAAGTCTTGGACGCGACGTCGCAATCGCCGGAACGCCGTTCATGCTTAAGATTGACAACTACTGGCCCGACTTTCGGATCGAGGATGGAAAACCGAATTCCCTCAGCGATCAGCCAAATAATCCCGTAGTGCTTGTTACGCTACACGGCAAAGGTATTGCTGCTTCAGAAACGACACCGAGTCCACACGGCAATACCGAAATCCCAGCTACCGGCGGGGCCCCCGCAATGCCGGCACCCGGCGAAGGAGCGCCAAATCATCTCACCTTGTTTATGGCCGACGACGGCGCGATCACTTACGAGCTCGTTTCACGCAAGAACGGCAAATCTTCCGGCAAGATGAAACTCAACGAGCCGCTCTCGACCGGTTGGGCCGATTGGCAGCTCGTCGTTGACAACACCATGCCGCACGCGCAGCAACGGATGGATTTCGCTCCCGTGAAATCGGAGCCAACATCGACATCTTCTGCCGCGGCCGATTTGCCGGATGGCGTGCTTGTGCGGATTCAACAGAATGGCGAAATGCTGGAGCAATGGGTTCCGGCTGGCTGGCAGATAGCGGTTCCGACTGCCCCTAACCAAACTATGATTGCTTACGGCTGGAAAGTGATTGAGTTACCAATAGGCCTTCAACTGCTCGACTTCGAAGTAAAACGCAACGAAGGCAGCGACAGTCCTGCAGGATTCAAAAGTACGCTGGGCGTCGTTACGACCGACGGTGAGGCTGCGAAAGGCGCATGCTGGATGAACCATCCATTCAGTTATCCTGGAACGTGGCGGCACACTTGGACAGGGCTAACTTACAAAATCTCTCAGGCGTCCTGGAATCCGGAAAACCTGGGACAAAGCACTGTGCAGATTTTGCGGGATCCCGGCTGGCTATTCAAATGGATCGGGTCGTTGCTCGTGGTGATCGGCGTATTCATGATGTTTTATCTCAAGCCGTACCGAAAACAAACCGAAGGCGAACCGATCGTGCCCCCTGTTCCAGAAGAGGAGTGCCCCACAGCTGCCGAATTGCCAGCCATCCCGGTGACAGTTCAGCATTAACTCCAAAGGCTTTCGCTAGTTGAAAGCCGAAGTAAGACGTTTGCGTGAGGTGGTTTTCGGACGCGAGTTCGCCGTCGACTGATGATTAATGGACGAGATTGGATGGCGCTGTTGCGAAGGTATCGCTAGGCGGCCAGGCGAAGTTGTAATCTGCGAAGGCGGTCGAACGATCACAGGCTGTCCAGATGTCGGATGGCCGCCGAAAGAGAAGCGAGCATCGCCGCCAGATGCAGGCGCCGAATGGGAACCACCGCCGCCGAAGAGCCTCTCGAAAATGCCGCCGTCACCAAAGTGTGGGCCGACTCCAATTCCGACCTCGTGTCCGGCTACCGCGGTCTGAATCATCACGGAAGAAATCACGAGGCTAGCTACTTTAGAGATAGTTGTTATTTTCACGTTACAACGCTCGCATATCGGAGCGTTTCATCGCTAGTTTACATCCGGCAGATTTTCTTCTGCCACTAGCGGACTGTAGTGCGCTCCCACTTTCGGATGAGATCGATAGGGCGCGGCATTGATGCCCGCACTTGGTACAGACTGCTCAGCAGGACGAACACCATCGCTGCGTAGACAAAAATGACTTCGTCAAGCCGATTGTGGCGAGCAACAGGTGTGTCGATCCCGACCTGAGTATTCTGGTTAGAGCAGTGACGCTCGCGAACCCGCTTCTGCCGAGGTGCGCCAGTCATGGCGGCGATTTAGCTGCCGTGTCGGCGATCACCCAAAAGAGAGAGCAGAAGGTAGCTCGCACGTCGGAGTTATAAATACTCCACAATAGTCGTAGGCGTATGCGCGCTGTTGCTGGAACTTTTGCTGTGAGAAACGCGGTGATCCAGTCAAACTGCGGAGTTATGAACCGTGACAAGTGCATAGTTGTTGGTCGGGCGGCTGCCGCTTTGATCGTACTTGCGACAGCGCGCGTAGGTGCGGCGTCGATTGATTCGATTGTGATCGAGGCGCTGCAGCGCAATCCCGAACTCGAATCTTATCGCGCGGCGATTGCCATCGCACGTGGCGAGCGACGCACGGCGGCGGAGTATCCCAACCCCGATG
>DASXOI010000161.1:0-1629 GCA_036494375.1 Candidatus Udaeobacter sp. | reverse complement strand
TACGATCTGGAAGAGCGAACGGCGCGATTCGGCGAAGCAATCATCGATTTTGCAAAAACAATTCAGCAGAGCCCTGTAACACATCGAATCATCAGTCAGTTGGTCGGCGCGGGAACAAGCGTCGGCGCAAACTATGTTGAGGCCGACGACGCCGTTTCAAAAAAGGAATTCTTAAAAAGCATCGGTACGTGCAAAAAAGAAGCACGCGAGGTTAAGCACTTTCTTCGGATGGCTGTCCGAGCCAACCCCGAATTGAAATCGCAAGCTCGAAAGCTTTGGACCGAAGCCAAGGAACTGCACCTAATTTTCTCGAGGATTTGGAGGAGCGGGAAGAATGGATGACGAAAGTCCGACGATGATTAGACCACGAACGCGATTCGTTATTCGAGCTTCGTCATTAGTTCGTCATCCGTCATTCGTCATTCGTCATTCCGAGACATGAAGCGCAATTTGTCCGACTATTTCGTCGCGCTGTTTGTGATCGCGTGCAGCGTTGTCCTGCTCGGCGCGCTGACATTTGCACTCTCCGGACGGCAGCTGAAAAAACCGACGCGAACGCTGCAAATCAATTATGAAGATGTGACCGGCATAAAAGTGAATTCCGAGGTGCGCTACGCAGGCGCGCCGGCGGGACGCGTGATCGCGATGCGTCACCTCACCGCGCAGGAGCGCGAAGCAACTGCAAACAAAAACGATGCCGTGCGCGTGACGGTCAGCCTGGAAAACGAGATTCCACCGTTGCCCACAGATGTTACCGCCACGCTCAGTTCCGACACGATGTTGTCTCCGAAATTTGTGGCGCTTTCTGCAGGCACACCCGGCGGTCAGACGCTGGCCAACAACGCCGCGATCGAAGGTCATCCAGCTTATGGGCTTGAACAGATCACCGCGGCAGCCGGACCATTATTCGATAACGCAAATAAATTGCTCAATAATCTCGACGTTACGGTTAAAGACCTGAAGAGAGATCTCGACGATTTCGCGCCAAAGCTCGGACCACTGGCCGATGCGCTAAAGATGGATGCTGACCACATACAAAACGTGATCACAAACCTCGATGGCCTCGCCAAGGGTGCGGACTCGGTCTTGGGAACAGCCGATAAGTTCATCAGCAGCACCGACAAGGACGTTCAGGAACAATTGAAACAACTCCATGTCACGCTTTTGAATCTGAAAGTCGTCACGACGTACGCAAAGGAGCTCGTCGAAACGCTCGCCCAAAAACCAAACCGAGTCATCTTCAGCGGCAAACCGGCCACCCTCACGCCGGAGTCCGAAATCCTTAAAAGCTCCAAGCCATTACCCGCGCGAAAACCGTAGTTGTAGCAGCGTCGTTGCGTGACGCTTGGTCGTTTGTCTCGCTTCACAAGCATTAGGAAGATAACCTGCCAGGCTATCTCCTCAGGCTGGCACCTTGCCAGCCCAGTCAGACGGGCTGCCTGAGTTCCAGTGACCACAGGAGCTTACAAAAGCGACGGTAACTCTGAGGTGGGCCTGCCCCTCGCTTTGGGAAGCCTTGCGACGGTCGCAAGAATGTTCTTAACAGAGCACGCTAACTGCCGAGACGCCTATAGCGACGCATCATTTTGAAAAACTGGAGTGAATCCCGCCCGGCATGGATCTTACTGA
>DASXOI010000160.1:0-4995 GCA_036494375.1 Candidatus Udaeobacter sp. | reverse complement strand
AGAGGACGGCGAATAATCGGCGGCTCCGAACGCAATAATCTGGTCCTTGCCATCGGCAAAGGTAAAAAACAAAAGCGTTGCGCGCCTCTCCAGGTTCGGGTTGGCGTCAGTCGCCATCTTCACCAGAGTCTTTGAGCCGATTACTTCACCCGCGACCGGACCGCCCCGCTCTGAATGTAGCGGAGCAGAAAAATGATAGACATCGCCCAGACTGTTTCCCGGCGCGCCGAGATCAAGCAGGCTCATCTTTGGTGCGTCTTCATAGACAGTGAAAGTTTCGGTGGATTGGTTGCTCGAATGTGCACCGCAAGCTGCGATTAAAACGCAGGCAAACAGCGCAGCCAATCCCCTCACCATCCGTTGAAAAATGAGATTTATTATAAACTCCTTTCGAAATGGAAACCGCAGTTCACAAACTGCGTGCGCAGTCACATACCCATTTCGAAAACGCTCCGAGCATCAAGCCTCCCGCAGTCAAAATGCATAGCAACCAACAAATTCTGTTTCACGAATGCGTGCGCCACGATAAAATTCGGCGTGCGACAATATCACGATTTGCTGCGGCTCGTGCTTGAGAATGGTCATGACCGCACCGATCGCACGGGAACAGGAACGTTATCGGTGTTTGGTGCGCAGACACGATTCGATTTGCGCGACGATGGGCCCGGGTTCCCGCTGCTGACAACGAAAAAGTTACACATCAAATCGATCATCTACGAGCTGCTTTGGTTTTTGCGCGGCGACACCAACGTTCGTTATTTGAACGAGCACGGCGTCACCATCTGGGATGAATGGGCTGACGAAAGTGGCGAGCTTGGCCGCGTCTACGGCGCGCAATGGCGGGATTGGCGCGGCGCAGACGGAGTGCACGTCGATCAAATCGATAATCTGATTGCACAAATAAAATCCAATCCGCAAAGCCGGCGATTAATTGTCAGCGCCTGGAATCCGGCTGAGATCGATCAGACGGCGCTGCCGCCGTGTCACGTGCTGTTTCAGTTTTACGTGCAAGACGGCGAATTAAGTTGCCAATTGTACCAACGCAGCTGCGATCTTTTCCTGGGTGTGCCGTTCAACATTGCATCGTACTCGCTGCTCACGATGATGGTGGCACAGGCCGCCGATCTCGCGCCGGGTGATTTCATTCACACGTTTGGCGATCTCCATCTTTACAAAAACCATCTCGACCAGGCGCGCGAACAACTCTCCCGTGAATACCGGCCATTACCCCGGTTGAAACTGAATCCGGGCGTAAGAAATATCCACGACTTCAAATTCGAAGATTTCGAACTTGCCGGGTACGAGCCACATCCATCGATCAAAGCGCCAATCGCAGTGTAAGGTTGCGACTTTGGCGCTGTTCGTGGGTTTTAAATCAATGTGAGGGCGGTTTTAGGGCTAACGCTATTTTTCTGCGCAGCTGTGTTGTTGCGCGCGGAAACTTCCGTAGAGATCGATTTGCAGGAACAGAGAGCGTACCTGCTGGAAAATGGACGTCCCGTTCTCGCGTCACCGATCTCGAGTGGACGCTACGGGCATCTAACGGAAGGCGGCTCATTCAAGGTCATTGAAAAAGAGCGCAATCACTATTCGAGCATTTACGGCAAGATTGTGGACGCGTCCGGACGGACCGTTGTCGCCGATGCCGATGTAGACATGAAAGTGCCGAGCGGCTGCAGATTTGTTCCAGCGCCGATGCCCTATTTCATGCGTTTCCACGGCTCCGACGGAATGCATGCCGGGTATTTGCCAGGCTATCCTGCATCGCACGGCTGCGTTCGCATGCCCGACCAGTATGCAATTGCATTCTTTAACGCAGTGAGCGTCGGCACTCCGGTCACGGTGTTCGGCAAGACGCCAGTCAATCGCTACTACTCAGGCCAAACGCAACCAGGTTTTCAGCGCCGTCCACGTTTCGGCCCATTTATGGGCCCAGGCTACCCGCCTCCCCCTCCTCCAATGTGGTGGCGGTAAGTCCGTGAGGCAGACAATCGTGTCTGCGCAGCGAAATCAGATTTGGCAGACAGGATTGTCTGCCTCACCGCTGCTTTTAGCGGTTGGTCGTGGCGCTCGCGGTCTTGGGCCCGTTCGAAAGCTGGACAAGATCAGCCAGAATGTTAAGCGCCTCGTCGCGCTCTGGATCGATTTGAGGATCCTTACTGTTACTATCGCCGTCGGCGGGAGTGCTGTCAGGCAGATCGGAATCAGCGTCCGGAGCGGCGTCGGAATCCACCTTCGGCACAATGCCGTTCTTTTTCGCCTCGGCAAGTTTCCCGGGATACATGATCAATTGCAGATTCGGTTTGTCGACGGTGTCGAGCGTCACGCGATAGATGCTCGGTTCTTCCTGATTCCGCGCCAGACGCTCTTTTGAGCGCGTTTCCTTGCGCAGTTTATCGTCGGCGAGCTCTTTCTTTCGCGTATCTTCATTCAGCGAGATCCTGTTTTCGTCGATCTTGTGGCGCAATCGAGTCATGTCTTCCATAACGTAGTGAAATTCCGGATCGTTTTTCACGCGCTCCTCTGAACGCCGGCGAAGCTGCTCAATAAAGAGGGAATGGTTGTCCGACCACTTGGTGTATTTCGCCTTGGTGACTTCGTCGTATGGCAGAGCATTCTTGAGCGCGCCTTCACCAAACTCAGGAAGATCGCTCAAGCTCGGCAGAACAATATCGGAGGACACGCCGTGCAGCTGTGTGGATCCGCCCGCAACGCGATAAAATTTTTGGATGGTTAACTTCAACGCGCCGTCTTCATCGGTATGATTGCCTAGCAGCGAAGCGAAGCGGCCAATCGGAAGAATCGTCTGCACGGTGCCTTTGCCGAACGTGTTCTTGTCGCCGACGATGACCGCGCGGCCATAATCTTGAAGCGCAGCGGCGAAAATCTCGCTCGCGGACGCGCTTTGCCGGCTGGTAAGCACAATCATTGGCCCGGAGTAGGCGATGCCCGAATCCGGATCGGAAGATATCCTCGTCGTCCCGTTATAATCTTTCGTCTGAACGATCGGACCCGATTTCAAAAACAGGCCGGTCAGCGACAGTGCTTCTTCCAGCGAACCGCCGCCATTTTTGCGCAGATCAACAACGAGCCCGCCGATATTCTCTTTCTTCAGGCGCTTGAGTAGTGCCAACACATCGCGTGTCGTGCTCTTCTGGTGCCTGTCCATGTCGGCGTAGAAAGAAGGCAGGGTCAACCAGCCGAGTTTTATAGGCTCGCCGTTCTCGTCTTTCCTGATGATGATGTCGGCCCGGGCCTCTTGATCTTTCAGTTTAATTTCATCGCGCACCAGATCGACATTTTTTCTGTGCGACGGATCGGCGGCATCGGACGGAATCACGAGCAAACGCACGCGTGTGCCTTTCTTTCCCCGAATCATTTCTACGACTTTGTCGAGTCGCATCTCGCGAACATCCACATATTCCGCCGGGCCCTGCGCGACGGCACTAATGCGGTCGCCGACCTTGAGTCGCCCGTCCGTTTGCGCTGGTCCACCGGGCACGAGGCTTTCGATTTTGGCGTAGCCATCTTCGGAGCGAAGCATCGCCCCGATGCCCACAAGCGAGAGGCCCATGTTAATGCTGAAATTTTTCATGTCCGCTTTGCTCAGGTATTCCGAGTGCGGATCGTAAGCCTGGGCGAGGGCATCGAGATAGAGCTTCATCTGCTCGTCCTTATCCTGCTCATGAACGTTCTTGTCCAAACGTTCGTATCGGCGAGAGACGAGTTGTGGCGCGGGCTCAATCGGGTGCTCGCTTAAATGCTCCTGAAGCAGTTCGTTTGCAATCCGGCCGCGCCAGAGTTGATCGGCTTCAGCCTCATTTTTCGGCCAGGGCGATTTCTGACGGCTCAATTCGACCGTCGCGCTGCTTTTGAAATCCATCGGCTGTTTCAATAGCTCTTTTATTTTCGCCACGCGTTCATCGATGCGCTTCGTGTAGAGCGCGTAAATCTCGTAGCCAGGCTTAAGCGTTCCCATGAGAACGTCTCCGGCCATGGAATTCGCATACTTCTTGGTGATAGAATCAATGTCTTCCTGCGTGAAAAAGAGATGGCTGTAGTCCAGCATCTCCAGATATGTCTGCAGGAATTTCTTCGAAACCTCTTCATTCAGTTTTTGCCGCGTGTAATGGCCTTCCTCCAGGAGTCGGCCCACGGACATTGCCACAGTTTCTCTCGTACTCGCCGGTGCCGGCGGAGCCGCGAGCGCGGCGGTAAAAAGGATCGTGCAAAGTGTGAGTGACTGTCGCAAAGATGAGCTCATTGTTAAAAAAGAGGTTTAAGACATTCGCAGAACTCCGCCCGCGGCGCAAGACGGCAGGACGAAATCGGCCCGCTTCGCGCCTTGGATAGCCGACTACAAGCAAGCAGATGGGCCGCGCAGCTACTTTGGCTTTTAGCTTTGTGCGATTTCACCTTTTGCATGAGAAGTAGCTAACCGGCGGCATTGTTGGGTAGCAATAGACAATCGACTGCGCTGAACATTCAAAACTTCGTTATAATGGCATCTGCGACTTATAAAACGTTTTGCGGCGGGATCTTTGAAACCAATTGCTATCTCTTCGAAGCGCCGGAGGGATGGATACTGTTCGACGCCCCTGAGGGTGCGTGCGAATGGGTCCGTTCCCTTAATATCCATCCCAAACTTTTGCTGCTGACACACGGGCACGTCGATCACGTTCAGGACGTCGCCAAGGTTAAACAGCAGTTTCACTCCCAAATCGGATGTCACCCGCTGACCGCGCCCATGATTTCTGATCGCGATTTCTTTCGCAACTTCGGGTTCGCGCTCGAGATCGAACCAGTCGAACCAGATTTTCTCATCGAAGAAGCACCAAACCGAAGTTTTCTCGGCATCGATTTCGAGGTACTCGAAGTGCCGGGCCATTGCCCCGGCAGCCTTTGTTTCTTTTCGCGCAAGGACCAGTTGCTCTTTGGTGGCGACGTTCTTTTCGCCGGCAGCATTGGTCGCGGTGATTTGCCCGGCGGCGATAT
>DASXOI010000159.1:0-27527 GCA_036494375.1 Candidatus Udaeobacter sp. | reverse complement strand
GGAGGCTTCTCCGTTTGAATCCGCCACTGAAATTGCTTCAGAAGATTCCGAGCGCCTTCAACTTCAATCAAGACGCCTTGAGCCGTGTTCGATACATAGCCGTTGAGTCTCAATTCTGCGGCCAGTCGGTAAACGAACGGGCGAAAGCCGACTCCCTGCACAGCACCGCGCACGATCATTTTCAATCGTTCGGATTTGGTAGAATCAGTTTTGTGGACAGTTCGTTGCGGCGCGCTCGGCGGGCGCGCCCTACCGGCGTGTTTTGGCGGGCCAACAATCGTTTCCATGGCCTAACCAAAAAGTTTGTTCACGAAGCCGATTTGATAGACGAGAAAAAGTCCGAAGCTGAAACTCACCACTCCGGCAGCTGCGCCAAGGTGACGATGCACAAATTGGAAGCGCTCGCTGTAACTGAAGGGGACGGCAATGGCGGTCGTGATCAAAATCATGCCGGCAATAGTGCCTGCGCCGAAGATCGACAAGTACATCACCGCCCACAGTGGGTCGCGAATGATCGGCAACACCAGCAACGCGATCGCAGCCGAACCTGCCAGTCCGTGTACCACGCCTATGATTGTCGGTCGCAAAGCACGGTAAGTTTTTGAGCCACCGAATTGTCGATCCAAACGCGCTGGCGGCACAGATTTCTCCGAGTGTCCATGGGTCTCCGGCGGGTGCCCGTGCGGGTGCGAATGAATGTAATCACCGTGACGATGCGGATGTTCGTGATGGTCTTGCTCCGCGAACGCTGATCTTGCACCGACACCACGCAGAGCAACGCGCAGGTTCAAAGCACCAAGGACGATTAACATAAGGGCGACGCAAAATTCCAGGCTCAGCCCGAGTCGCTGCGGGATAACGAGTCCGAACAGAACGATCGCCCCGCCGACTACAAGGAGTGTAATGCTGTGTCCAACTCCCCAAAACATTCCGACGATTGCGGCGTGTCGCACATCGCGCTCGCGGCTCACGATTGTCGATACCGCGATCACGTGATCGGAATCGGTGGCATGCCGCATTCCGAGGAAGAATCCGAGCGCAAGAATGGAAAGCAGTGCGGTCATACACCTGGCGCGATTTGCGTTTCAATGAGGCGCAAGGATTTGATGGCGCATTCATGGCCCTGGTCGGCATCGACTGCTTTGCCACAGTGCGGGCACCGCATCGTCACAACAGGAGCGATGGCGAGCGCCTCGTCCCAATAGTCAGGTCGGCCGCGATAAGTGCAGTGCGGACAGCTCACGATGGCCGCCACTGTCGAAATGGTAAGAATGCTGCCTTCTAACGGCGTCTCTTTGGCGATCGATTCGTAACAAAAACGCAGTTGTTCCGGATCAACATGGCTCAACTCTCCAATCTCGAGCCGAACTTCCAGGATCGCGCGTTCAGGATTTTGCTCGGAAAACTCCAGAAGCTTTTCGATAAGCCCGGATGCAATCGAAAGCTCATGCATGGTTGGAATGACGAAGCTCGAATGTCGAATGACGAATTAATGACGAAGCACGAATCCAAAATCGACTTGTTAGGTTTTCGTAATTCGTCATCTGGCATTCGTCATTTCAGATCGCCATTAAAGTTTCTGAGACGCGATCAATCCCCTCGCCTGTTTTGCAACTCGTAGGGACAACCTTGATATCGGGCTTCAGAGTGTGGACGTCGTTTGTCAGGGCTTCGACGCTCACGCCCATGGCGTCTGCGAGGTCGATCTTGTTGATGACCACGATCTGTGCGCCTAAAAACATGTGCGGATGTTTGCGCACCATCCAGGGACCTTCTGTTACGCTGACCACCACGACGCGCGCTTTGGAACCCAGCGGAAATTCGGCCGGACAAATCAGGTTTCCGATGTTCTCGATGAAAATTAATTTCGCTTTACTGATGTCGAGCTTGCGCAACCCTTTTCCGACCAGGTTTGCGTCTAGATGACAGCCGTTAATCGTGGCAATCTGCACGACTGGTACCCCGAGCTTTTCAATCTGATCAGCGTCCTCGCTGGTCGTTGCGTCGCCGTTGAAAACGGCTACACCACACTGGTCTTTTAGTTTTTCGACCAGCTTTGTAATCAGTGTGGTCTTACCGGAACCGATCGCGCCCATGAAATCGATCGCGGTTGCGCCATGCTGATCCAGCAGCGCCCGATTTTGGCGCGCGAGTTTTTCATTCGCTTCGAGCAGGCTGTGCTCCAGCTCGATGTCGTAGATTTCGTCCGGTTGCGCTTCGAGTTTAATCATGGTTCGGCAGCATTTCGGCGCGCTCGGTGAGCGCGCTCTACCATTGAATGGTTAGACTCGTCATCATTTAGCTAATCCTGCTAATCCCGTGGGGGTGTGCATTTTTTTCAGCACTTTGCCCTTACCGAGATACATGTGGACGCCACACGGCAGGCAGGGATCGAAGCTGCGAACTGCGCGCATGATATCGATGCCTTTGAACTTGTCCGGCCCGTTCTCCTCGAAGATCGGCGTGTTCTGGACAGCGTCTTCGTAGGGCCCCGGAGTGCCGTAAATGTCGCGCGGATTCGCGTTCCACGGCGTCGGCGGATACGGATGATAGTTGGCGATCTTTTTGTTGCGGATGACGAGATGATGCGACAAGACTCCACGCACGGCTTCGTGAAACCCGCAGCCGATCGCTTCGTCGGGCACCTTAAACGGCGTGAACGTTGCGGTGCGGCCGGCGTGCACTTCGGCGATCGCTTTCTCGATGAAGTAGTAGGCGCAAGCGCAGGCGTAAGCCTGGAAATAAGTGCGGGCGCGGTCACGCTCAATTGCATTGCTCCATTGCGGCACGCGCCAGGTAAACTCGACGTCGGGTTTGAGTGCCGTTTTCGGTAATCGAATCCGAACGGTATTATCGCCAGGCGCTTTGACGTAGCCGATATCGACCAATCCGGCGAGCGCCGTTGACCAGAGTCGCGCGATGGGTCCACCGCCAGTATCCAGCGCAAGATGATCGTTCGTGCGCTTGTCGAGCCAGCGCGGCGACATGACCCATGTGTAATTGCCCGCGAAATCGCGCTTCTGCGGTTTGGGAATTGTCGTCTGATTCCACGGATGCCTGCGATCCACTGGGTTGCCTAACGGATCGTGTGTGACGAATACTTCGCTATTTCCATTCTCCGCCCAGTCCTCGTAATAGGACGAACCAAGCAGAATCCGGATGCCGAGATTGATGTCGACCAATTTGGTCGTGACGAGCTGACCATCGACGATGATGCCTGGCGTGACGAACATCGCTTCGCCCCACTTGTCCATCGTCTTGTAGTTATAATCGCAGACGTCAGGGTCTTGGAACGAACCCCAGCAACCCAGAAGGATCCGGCGTTGGCCCACTTGTTCGTAACCGGGCAGCGCTTGGTAAAAGAAATCGAACAGATCGTCATGGAGCGGCACGCAACGTTTCATGAACTCGGCGTATCGCGTTAATCTGACGAGATAATCGGTAAAAACCTGGATTGAAGGCACAGTGCCGACGCCGCCTGGATACAGCGTCGATGGATGAACATGCCGGCCTTCCATCAGGCAAAACATCTCGCGCGTGTAGCGACTTACCTGGAGCGTTTCGCGGTAAAATTCGCCCTCGAATGGATTCAACGCGTGCATGATGTCGGCAATCGTTCGATAGCCGTGATCTTTTGCGTGAGGCGCTTCGGTCTTCTGCGCTTTTTCCCAAACGCCGGGATTAGTTTCCTTCACCATCATCTCGCAGAAATCGACGCCGACGAGATTGTCCTGGAAAATGTTGTGATCGAACATGTATTCGGCAGCTTCGCCGAGATTGACGATCCATTCGCCAAGCGGCGGCGGTTTGACGCCGTACGCCATTTGCTGCGCGTAACATGAGCAGGTGGCATGATTGTCGCCACAGATCCCGCAGATCCGGCTGGTGATAAAATGCGAGTCCCGCGGATCTTTATTCAGCATGAAAATGCTGTAGCCGCGAAAGATCGACGAAGTGCTGTAGCATTCGACGACTTTCTTCGTGTCGAAATTGATCTTCGTGAAAATGCCGAGACTGCCCACGATGCGGGTGATCGGGTCCCAGTTCATCTCGACGATGTTCCCGCCGGGCGCGGATGTTCCTCGTTTCGTATCGGTAAGTACTTCGGGCATGGGTTAACTCCTGGTTAGAAATTTCATCCGCGGTAGTGAGCGTAATATTTGGGCTTGTAACCGGTCGTCAGATCGGGGCGCGGGTGACGCCATTTCGGTTCTTTGTTCACGACCCGATTCGTGATCGCTCGCAGAGTCCGAATGAGCCGACCATACGGCCCGATGATCGAGCTTGAGAGCGTCGCCCCGGGCGGTTCATCCATGAACGGCATGAACTTATCGGGAAACCCCGGCATGGTGCAGCCGATGCAAATCCCACCGACATTGGGACAACCGCCGATGCCATCCATCCAGCCGCGCTTGGTAACATTGCAATTCACCACCGGCCCCCAACAGCCAACTTTCACCAGGCATTTCGGTGACCCGTATTCGCGGGCAAAGTCGCCCTGCTCGTAATAGGAGCCGCGATCGCAGCCTTCGTGCACAGTTTTTCCAAACAGCCATGTCGGACGCAGTTCGTTGTCGAGCGGGATAAGCGGCGCGAGCCCGGCGACTTGATACAAAAGGTAAAGCAACGTCTCCATCATGTTGTCGGGCTGCACCGGACAACCGGGAACGTTTACGATTGGTAATCCCGCTTTGCTGCGCCAGTTCCAGCCTAGGTAATCCGCGAGGCCCATTGCACCGGTGGGATTCCCTTCCATTGCGTGAATGCCGCCGTATGTCGCACAGGTGCCAGCGGCGATTACCGCCGTCGCTTTCGGCGCAAGCCTGTCGATCCACTCATTGGTGGTGATCGGCTGGCCGGTGTCCGGATCGGTCCCCAGCGCCGCCCAGTAACCTTCCTTCTTGATTTTTTCGTTCGGCACCGACCCTTCGAGAACCAGCACGAAAGGCTCCAGCCGTCCTTCAGCTGCTTCGTGCCAGAACTTCATAAAATCGTCGCCGACTTCGTAAGCGAGGACCGGATTGTGGAGATGCACCTTTGGCAATCCGGGGATGGCGCCCATCACAACCTCCTCGATGCTTGGCAAAGTAGCCGCGGTTACTGAGACAGAATCCCCGTCGCATCCGAGGCCGGTTGTCATCCAAAGAACATGGATTTCTTCAACCGCCGGCTGATGATCCGCAACAATTTGGGGCGCTTTCATAGTGTTTCCTCCGGTTTACATCCGCATGATTCGCGCTTCCCGGACCATCGCCGGGATCTCGCGCACGGTTAGAACCAGCACGGCCAGCAGGATTGCGCCGCCAACGAACATCCAGGCGACGTCGCCAGCAGACCTGCATTGCGATGTGGAACGCGCCAATTCGCGGATAGAATTCGTACCTCTTGAACAAAACAGATTCCTCATAAGCCTGTTACCAGTTGCGCTACGTGTTTGCCGCGAAATGAAAATTTAGACGGCGAAAGAAGAGTGCAGCGCGAATGACCACTCATCTTAAACTGGATCGCACGGCAGGCGTCGGACAGTTTGGAAATTTTTATCAGATTCTGCGGCCGCTCGCCAAATCAGCTATGATTTTCTCCGTCATCTTCACTGCGACTGGAACGGCGTCGCGAACCTGCTCGCTTAGACCGAGCACGCCTTCGCCGTCCAATCGCGCGGGCTCGCATCCGACGAGATACAAATTTTTCGCACGGCCAGCGAGCGTTCGAATCATTTGTAGCACGCGCACCGGCGTAAGAGCATGCGCATCGGCAATCTCGTCTCCGCAGGTGTCCACCTTATCCGCGTCAAGCTCGAGCAGGTAAACCGTCCCCGGTTTTTCCCCACGCGGCGCGGCGTCTATGAGAACCGTGGCGTCGTAACCATCCATAATTGCGTAAGCGAGGTCGTAAGCGCGAATCCCGTAATCAACGATGGTCACGCCATCCGGCCACGATCGCTTCAACAATTCCGCCGCCACTTCACAGCCAAACGCGTCGTCCCCGAAAAAAATATTTCCAATCCCGGCAACGAGGACACGATTCATGCTCAGAGCGGTTCGACCTCGTCCGCCGCGTAAAAAAACCGGTGACCGACGTGACGCATCAATCCGATGTCCCGCCCTGGATCATCTTCCAGGACCACCGCAAAGTGCACATTTTTGTCCACGTCTTCCTCGACTGCCTCGATAATCGCGATCTTCCCCTCGAGCGCGATGTCCATCACATCGGCGCGCCGCTTTGGACGAATCCGCACGCGGTCGCCAGTCTTCAACGTGACGCCGTTCACAGTGGCGCTGTCACGCTGCTGCGCGGGATTAAAGAATTCCTCGTTGGCCGTGCGCACTTCGCGAAGGGTTCCGTGCATTTTCAAAAACTGTTCCGGCCGCAAATTCTCAGCGCGCTCAAGAATCTTTCGCGCGTGCTCGTCCACCCGCTGCATCTCATTTTTTTCTATGTCGGTGAGCGTTTGCACACGTAGCGTCAGCAACTCGTCGATCTCGGTGCTGTCGAACAACTCACCGGCGCTCTCAGGCGCGATCTGCGGATAATCGTAAAGGATGATCGGCGACGACAGCATTGTGTCGTCCTCGTGCTTTTCTTTGTCACCTATGAGCACTGGCCATGTGCCGATGTTGCGGCACGCTCGCGCTAACTCGACGCAATCTGGATCAGGATCAAGCAACGAAACGAACTTCCCGCCCGAAGCATGTAAAATCGTGTGCGTGGATGCAAACGTCCGCATCAACACCGCATCCTGATTGTCCATCCCTGCAGGCATGGGCGTGTCGTTGAAAATGCGAGCGCTGATTTTCACAACGAGCCGTTCAACAGGCAGCGTCTCAAGTTCGATCCGGCCGCAGATCATTTCGTTGCTTCGCGTCACTTCTTTGTCCACTGATTGTGCAGCCGGAAATGAAAACTTATGCACCTGTTCGATAGGCGGATTCAATGGGATGGGCGCCAGTTTCACTTCGCGCTCGATGGCCTCCAGCCACACCTCTTCGCCAGTTTTCCGCGCCAGCGGCTGCAGAAATCGGACGGTAACTTCAAGTGCGGCGTCGTGCGATTCATTACGCACGAGGCATTCGGTTTGCATGAGGCAGGGCTCGCGCCCCTGTTGCGCGCCGCTGTATCCCTGTGGATAAATTCGACCGAACGTGAATCGCTCGCGCTGATTCTTTTTTGATGACGCTCGATACGGATAGAGGATGTAACCCTCGTAGAGAACAGCGTTAACGATTTTATCAACGAGTTCCGGATTCATGAACGCGAACTCATGTTTGCGCAACTCCGGGGATCGCACGCGCCTCGCGTGCTGGCAAAGGCGCCCTCGCCTTTGCGAACTTTTTTCTGGTCTTCAATGAGCGAAGCAGTGCATAAGAAGCGTTTCGGCGAGGGCGCCGAAACGCGCACGCGGGGCGCGTGCGCTCCCCAGAAAACACGCGCGCTCGTCACTGTTGTTCCCCATTCTGGCACGCCAGCAGGCGTTCCATCGCCTGTTCCCACGTAACGAAACCGTGGTGGCGCTTGAATTCGTAGAGCCGATCGAACACACCGCGTTCGAGCCACATGAAAGCAGTATTCGGGTAATGGCGATCCATCATTTCGCGCCAAGCCCCAATCGGCATTCGCCATGCAGCTTCCTTTTCCCAGGGAATTTGCTGGATTTGCAACCGGCCGCCTGCGTCGGAATAAAACACCGTGCCGCTGAACAGAAACAGCAACGGCACTTCGCCGTCTTCAAGCGCGTAAAAGTATTTCGTGGCTGCGACGTTCAGATCGAACGTACAAGGGACAACCAGCACGGCTTCGGTCGGGCCAGCGAACCCGGGCACAATGCAATTCGCCTGCGCCAACAGTTTGTTGCGCAACGTCTGCCCCCAATCTTCCGGCTTACCGAACAACTCGCGCAGTTTCTCTTTCTCGCCTGCGGCATAAACGCGTTGTGCCGATTGAATCTGTATCTGCGCGTGCAACATGACGCTTTGAACTTTTTCTCCAGGCGTCTGGTTGACGATCTCGATCTTGAAATGCAGCAATGGCGCCAACCCACGCGCGGCGGCATCTACGCCAAGCACTTTGAAATCAAGATCAGGCATGAGGAGAATGACGAAGCTCGAATGACCAATGACGAAATAATGACGAATTTCGAAGTTCGAACGCCCACTGGTCATCCTGAGCGAAGCAAAGCGAAGTCGAAGGATCCCGTGAAGTTGCTGTTGGATATTGCCAGCGCATTGCTTCAGTTCGCTCAGAATTACCAAACATCTTATTCGAGCTCTGTCATTCTCTGAGCGCAGCGAAGAATCCGTCGATCTCGCGCCAGACTTCCTCGCCGCCGGAGAGGCCTTTCCAGTGTTTGCGAATCGTTCCGACCAGCTCGTAACATTTATCGATTGGCGCGATGAAATATGCGCGCTTTTCGCCCACGCGGTTCACCAGCAGCGCTTCGACATCTGGTTGCATCTGGCTCAAAGCCGGATTGTTCGCAGTGAGAGTCTCCCATGCAGTTAGCGGCAAGAGCGACTCGGTCGCGCCCGCCGGGCTCGGATACATCGCGGTCATTTTTGCGGAAGGCGTGGAATAAAAAAAGAATGCGAGATTGATTGGCAACGCGAGCGCCTCCCACTCTGCGTCGCTGATTTTGAAATTAGGCAGCGCGCCGGCATCGCGCGGAACCAGCTTGAATCGCCCATCAACGACGTTTTGAAAGCGCAACGCACACGGGTCGCACGCGCAAACGATTTTTCGCGACAGCGTTTCGAACAAATGCCGATGCTGCGAAGGAAGCAAAAGGCTGCACAGCTCGCACCGCTCCGCTTCGACCGCAGTCCTCTCGGTCACGGCGCTGGCAAATTTTCGCAGCGCGCCTAACGACGATTCGGCTGTGTGCGGCATCACGCCGGCGGGATGCTTGGCATGTCAGGGTGAATCGGACCGTGATGCTCCGGATTGATTCCGGTCGAATCGCGTGCGGTTCGATAGTACCTGCGATCTTCTGCGCGGCCAGGCTCGTGCCCTTCCAGCGCTTCTTCTTCCCCTCTTCTCATGCCAGGGACGTGAACCGGTTTAGGTGGTTCGCTCATACATTTACTCCTGCTGATATTATTTCGGGATTGAGGATGGATTCCGGACATTCCGCGAATTTCGGGACGATTCCGACCGGAACAGACGCGCGATCAATTGCCCCTTCCACTTCAAGCGCAGTGATATCGGGCGCCGCCGCGTAGATCGCTTCTTCGATTGAAGATTTCAGGGTGATCTGGGATGAGGGACAACCATGGCAGTTTCCTTCGAGCCGCAGCCTGACCACGCCATCCGGCGTCACGCCGATAAGATCGACATCGCCCCCATGCAAACCGAGACGTGGCTTGACAGACTCAAGCGCGCGGCGCACTCGAGTTTCCAAATCGAGTGGATGTAGCCCGTGAAGCACCAAAACATTTGAAATCAACGGATCGCTGGCCAAACAATCAATCAGTTGCTGACCCGTGAGCGAGTTGTTGTGAATTGAATCCAACACGTGTTCGAGCGCGTCGGCATGCATCTTCAATACGATCTGCGTCAGTTCGCGCGCCTGGCGACATATTGGCGAATCCGCCGCTTCGTCCAACGCATGGATCAACTCCTCCATGCGGCCAAGCTGCCGTTGCAATTGCGAATCGATCATTTTCCCGGCGCGTTCTGTATGTAGATCGGTCGCCGAGGCTTGACTGCGCGCTAAAATCTCAGGGACTAGGGCGCGCCATGGAATTGTTCGGGCGACAGTTTGTGGGTCGA
Organism: Candidatus Udaeobacter sp.; assembly: GCA_036494375.1. Classification (GTDB taxonomy): domain Bacteria; phylum Verrucomicrobiota; class Verrucomicrobiia; order Chthoniobacterales; family UBA10450; genus Udaeobacter. The sequence continues at coordinate 17,762 of DASXOI010000159.1, read as the reverse complement.
TGTTGGCTGCAGGAGATTGCGGGTGAAATAATCGTCAAGCGTGAGGCTGAACATAATCAACAGCCAGATTACTCCAGCCGTGGCTGCGAGATGCAAAAGACGACTGCTTCCTTTGATGTGCATAAAGAAGAGCGCCACGAGCAACGCTTTTGAAATCGAAATGGCCAATGCCACCACGAGGTTGAATGAGCCCAGGTTGACGTAACCGATGCCCCAGGTCAGGGCCAACAACGCCATCAGCCCCGCGCATGTTTTCCAGTACACAGTGGGTGAATGTGTTGTTGTTTCCATTATCTGTGTCCTGCCAGATACATCAGCGGAAAAAGAAAAATCCAAATGATGTCCACGAAGTGCCAGTAAAGCCCTGCCACTTCGACAGGCGTGTGATGTCCCGTGGTAAACTTTCCGAACCACGCCAAAAGAGCCAGCGTCAGCAGGACGAAAATGCCGACGATAACGTGAATGGCGTGCAAGCCGGTCATCGCGAAGTACAGCCAGAAGAAAATTTCCGCATGCGATCGATTGGGTTCGTGCCATTCAAAATGCGATCCCGGAACGAGGTGCTCCACAAAATCCTTGTGGTACTCGAAGCCCTTGATGGCCATAAAGACGACGCCGAGAAATGCCGTGGCCAGGAGCAGCCATACCAGTTGTTCGCGGTTTTTCAGTTCCGCTGCACGAACGGCAAGCGCCATTAATGTGCTGCTGAATAAAAGAATTGCCGTGTTAATGCCGCCCAGGAGGACCTCGGTGTGATGACTGGCTGCGGCAAATGTTTGCGGATAAAGGCTGCGATAAACCGTGTAGGCGAGGAACAATCCACCAAAAAACAAAACTTCGGTCGCGAGAAAAATCCACATTCCGAGTTGGGCAGCGCTGCGCTGTTGTTCGATATCGTCGAACTGCTCGTGAACGAACGGTGTGGCCGCAGTACTCCCCGTATTCATACTGGTAGGGACCGACCGCCGGGCGGTCCGAAACGCTGCGGCGCGCCCTCGCCACGGCGAGCAAACTGTGGTCGCGCCCTACTAAGCTCGGTCGATGCGTCAAATGCTGGCAAGATCCAGATCAACATCTTTTTCAGCTGAATACATGTAAGGTGGCCCGGTCACCACCGGCGTTTTTATGAAATTGTGCTTGGGCGGCGGCGAAGGTGTTTGCCACTCCAGACCGGTCGCACGCCATGGGTTCGGTCCTGCCGCGCGGCCGCGTTTGATCGACCAGATGAAGTAAATGAACGGCAGTAAATATCCGACGCCAAGGATCGATGCCCCCGCTGTCGAGAGAACATTGAAAACCTGAAACTCCGGCGGGTACGCGTGATAACGCCGGGGCAGTCCGAGATAGCCCATCACGAACTGCGGGAAGAACGTCAGATTAAATCCGAGAAAAGTGGCCAACGCGGCGAGCTTTCCCCAGATTTCTGGATACAAACGCCCGGTGATCTTCGGCCACCAATAATGCAGCCCTCCCATGAAAGCGGTGACCATTCCTCCCACCATGATGTAATGGAAATGCGCCACCACGAAGTAAGTGTCGGTCACATGAACATCCACCGAGAGAGCGGCGAGAAATAATCCGGTTAATCCACCGATGGTGAACAATCCGATAAAGCCCAGCGCATAAAGCATCGGCGTTGCGAAATGGATAGAGCCCTTATGCATTGTTGCCGTCCAGTTAAACACTTTAATTCCCGACGGCACCGCCACCAGAAAACTCAGGATCGAGAAAACCATTCCCGCATAGATCGATTGGCTTGATACGAACATGTGATGACCCCAAACCATGAATCCGAGTACGGCAATCGCCATGCTTGAACATGCGATCCAGCCGTAACCGAAGACCTGTTTTCGCGAGAAGCAGGTGATCAATTCACTGACCACGCCCATGCCCGGCAGAATCATTATGTAAACGGCCGGATGCGAATAGAACCAGAACAGGTGCTGAAAAAGAATCGGGTCGCCGCCGAGTTTAGGATCGAAAATGCCTACGCCCCAGAAACGCTCCACCGACATCAGCGCGAGCGTAATCGCCAGGACCGGCGTGGCCAACACCATGATCAGGCTCGTTGCATAGAGTGACCAAACAAAAAGCGGCAGCCGAAACCAAGTCAGCCCCGGCGCACGCATTTTGTGGATGGTGACCATGAAGTTCATGCCGGTGATAATGCTGGAGAAGCCAACGATGAAAACGCCCGCGGCCATCGAGATCACATGCGAGTTCGCGTAAGTGGTGCTGTAAGGTGTGTAAAACGTCCATCCTGTATCCACACCGCCGCGAAAAAGCGACCAGAGTGCCACCGCACTTCCGAGAATGAAGATGTACCAACTCATCAAATTCAGTTTGGGAAACGCCACATCGCGCGCTCCGATCATTAGCGGCAGAATGAAATTCCCCAGCACGGCGGGAATAGATGGAATCAGAAAAAACCAGATCATCAATACGCCGTGGATGGTGAAAAGTTTGTTGTACGTCTCGGAAGTCACCAGGTCCCCCTGAGGTGTGAGCAACTCGATGCGCATCAACGCCGCGGCCACGCTGGCGATGAAAAAGAAAATGATGATCGTGCAAAGATAGAGAAGCCCGATCCGTTTGTGATCGGTGGTGAGCAACCACGAGCGCACCGAATGATCGCTAAGGTAATTCTGCGGCGCAATCTCGCCTTCGGTGCGAATATCGATCTCAGTCGCGCTGATCATAAGATTGTCATTCTGAGCGAAGAGAAGACTCTCTGATTTTCGGACAGCAGACCAAATGCAATGGCCAGAGATGTTTCGCTCCGCTCAACATGACAAGCTGCTGTAGCGTCCGCTGTGCTCAGCGGAGACTGTTTGGCAGCGTCCGGATTGATGCGCTGAGGACAGCGTATCCTACCGCGATTGTATCTGGCGCTAATCATCTAGCCGGGGGTTCCTTTTGGCCGATTGCTTTCACATAAGCGACCAGCTGCATGATCTCTTCTTCGCTCAAGTGCCCTGCGAAACTCGGCATGATGTTGTCGTACCCGGCGGTGATTTGTTTCGCCGGCTGCAAAATTGAATCGCGCAGATATTGATCGTCAGCCCTGACCATCGTGCCATCGGCAAGCGGGACGGGTTTGCGATAAAGTCCCTCCAGCAGCGGCGCATGAAATTTCGAATTTGGCGAGTGACAACCGCTGCAGCCCCGATCTTGAAAGAGTCGGTGGCCGGCAAGCACAATCGATTCGGTTGGTTCTCCCGTTTTGAGCCACTCTTCGTAAGCGCGCGGTTCCATGACCACCACGCGGCCGATCATTCCCGAATGCTGCGTCCCGCAATACTCTGCACAGAACAAATGATACTCACCTGGCTTGATCGCCTTAAACCACTCGCTGGTGTACCTGCCGGGCACGACATCCTGTTTTACGCGAAACGCTGGAACAAAAAAACTGTGGATCACGTCCTGCGACGTCATGTTCAGGACGACTGTGCGATTCACGGGCACATGCAGCTCGTTGATCTCCCGTTTGCCCTCGGCGTGCTGCAGCTTCCACATCCATTGTTTGGCAACTACCTGTACGTCGATTGCGTTGGCTGGGCGGCGCTCGATCCGGAAATAACTCAAGGCACCCCACGAAAACAATCCAAGCCCCAGAACGGTTGCGCCAATTGTCCAGCCGCCCTCCAGCAAAAGCGATCCGGAGCTTGGATGGGAACGGTCGGCTTTCGATCCGCGTCGGTATTTAATAGAAAAAAAAATGATCGGCAGAAAAATGATCGCTATGAAAAACAGTGATACGGCGATTAGCGCGAAAAAAAGCGCGTCAACCTCGTGTGACATCGTCGAGCCTTGCGGCGGGAAAAGACGAAATTGGTCCATGCGAGTCGTTATTAATCGGGATCCCGCAGTTGCGGGAGGCCGTCCGACGAAGGGCTTGTTTCATGAAGAGCTCGACGCGGTCGGCGATCGCGCCCTATCATGAACGCGACGAATCCGGTGATCACGAGCAGCGTGACAATTCCGGCTATGCGCACGATCGACATGATCAGCGGGCCGTATTTTCCGGTGATCGGATTGTAATGATAACAGATCAGGAAAAGTTTCGAGAGAGTCGATGTCGATTTTTCCTCTCGCGCCGCAATCAGCGCGTTGCGTAATTCACGCGCGTCGAATGAAGCGCCAAAAATGTAACGAGAGATTTTGCCCTCTGGCGTGAGCACAATTACTCCGCTTGGATGCGCGTACTGTTTCGTTTCGGAATCGTAGGCGTACCGATATCCAACTTCCTCGGCTAATTGCGCGATCGAGCGTTGATCCCCGACAAGGCAATGCCAGCCTGCAGACGCGCCCGTCCGTCCGTAGCGCCGCAAGTATTCTGATTTTTTTTTGGCGGCATCCGCCGGTGTATCTCGGGGATCGATACTAAAATCGACGACTTGAAAATCGCGTCCGACATTCATTCGTAATTCTTGCAGGGCCTGGATCAAACCATCGTTGATCAGCGGGCAAAGCATCGGGCAACGATAGTACCCCGGCACAAGAATGATCGGCTGTTTTGCGGCCGAATTGCCGAAGCGAAACTGCTGACTATTTTCGTCGTGGAAAACCAAATCGTGCGAGAGCTGCTGGCCCGGATGCTGTTCCAACGTTACACGGCTGAGATCGCCGGGGGTAAGTGCGAAGACAGAAGCTGCGAAGGCAAAAATCAAAACCGCCGTCATTCCGAGCAAAGCCGAGGAATCCCGCAGCGTTACCCACAGGAATGCATCGGGATGTCTCGACGTCGCTCGACACGACAAAAACGTTTTCATCGCTCGTTAGGGCATTTGGAGGCGCGGCGGGCTGGTCGTTTCCGACGGGCGCGCTTGCATCAGGCTCAGAGGCGTTTGACCTGCACCGACATTCGGCAGGCCGCGTTCCAGCAACAATTGCATCGCGCGATCAATCGGTATTCGCGCAATTCCCCCCGTTCGGTCGACCCAGCCGTAGGAATTGAGATCGGATTCCTCCGCAGCTCGCAATTCGGCAAGACTGGCTCCTGGTTTTACCAAAAGTCTTGGTTGGGGAAAGTCGCGCGCACGGGTGACAGGAATGTTTGCCTGACCCGCGGTGACAGCCGGCTCGTGCACTTTGAAGTAATGCATCATCAGTGCGACGACGATGAAAATTGCGACGCACGACAACAGCAGAAGAAACGCGACGATAAATAACGCCCGGACATCCACGTCCTTTCGCTCGTGATCGTGATCGTCTGTGGTCGCGTTCATGCCGGCACAGCGAGTGCGAACCGCGGGTCATTCAATGGGACGACTGGTCTTCTTTGCAGGTTCCACAAGAATGCGGCCGACCAAATTCCGCCGATGCCAACAAAGCTGACAATTGCCCACCACGTGAAATAAAAATGTTCCGAATGCAGACTGGGCGCGATCGTCCACCACACATCGGCGATATGCGCGATCAGGATGCATCCTGCGACGATTGCCAGGGTCTGCGCTCGCGTTTTGACCGGCCGCATCAGCAGCAAAAAAAATGGGATGAAGAAGTTGAAGAGAAACAGGAAAATACAAACCCAGCGCCAGCCGCCCGCGATGCGATGGAGGTACCACGAAATTTCGTGCGGCAAATTTCCAGACCACGTAATGAGCAGCTGGCCAAATTCGAGATAGGCCCACAGCATCGTGAATGCGAGAAGCAGGTTTCCGATCTTGTGAAGAGTATTCTCTGTCGAGATAATCGGTCCGAGTTGCCGGGAACGCGTGGCACTTGAAACAAGTAAAATCACGAATGCCAGCGCGCTCAGCATCTGCCCGATGCAGATCATGATGGCGAACATGGTCGAATACCAATCCTTCTCGAGAGACATCAACCAATCGACCGCGGCGAAAGTCATGGTCACCGGGTAAATGACCAATCCGGGACCACTAAGCGTTCGCAACTTGCGGGTGGGCTCGACTGAGACAGTAACGTCTTGTGCTGCCGACCATTTCAACAGCAACCGCGCCATTACCATCCAGATAGCAAAAATGACGATGCTGCGGATGACGTATCCTGGCGTGTTCAGGTAATTGAGCCTGCTGCGCAGAACCTCGTCCGCCGCGACGATGGAAGGATTTTTCCACGGATAAAGGTACGGCAGCCCAAAAAATAGCGGGACAAACAAAACCGCCAGCAAAGGCAAGTTACCTACCGCCGATTCAAGAAATCGCCGGACGCTATAGCCCCAGTAGCCACCAGTCAGGTGATGAATCATCAACAATCCGAGCGCGCCGAGAGAGAGTCCGAGAAAGAAAAAGTGCGCGAACAGATACGAGACAAAGAAATCGCGCGGGGCAAAAATCCAACCGGCGATACATCCGGCGACTGCGAGAACGCCTACGGATGCTGAGATCACTTTTGCACGGTCACCTAATCCGTTGATGATGGAGATCATTGCTCGCTCTCCAGTTTTTGCTGCTCACTTGGAGTGAGCTCCGAAGCTTTCATGTTGTGACTAAGTTGGAGAGCGCGAATGTACGCGGCGACTGCCCAACGGTCCTCCGGCTCGACACGCGTTGCGTAGGAGTACATGACGCCGTAGCCGTTCGTGATTACGTCGAAGAAATGTCCGATCGGCGCATTACGCAGGCGCGGAACATGGTAGGAGGGCGGTGGCGGGAATCCGCGTTGCACCACCATGCCGGAGCCGCTTCCGGTGCGGTCGTGGCATTCGGCACACATGGCATCAAAGCGTTCGCGGCCTCGGGCTAGCAGTTCTGGTGTCAATTTTACCGGCAGCTGCGTAATATAAGTTCCATTCGTTAGGCCAGTGTAGAACGCAGTATTCTCACGGGCACCGCCGCGCTCGACTGTGTGCGGCGGAATAGGACGCGCATTCGCCTGGTTGGAGAAAAAATCGCTTTCAGAAAGCGGCTTCGCTTTTGGCTGGTTCATCATGTCCGGCCGGCAGGCGGCGAACAGCAGTGCGATTGCAACGAGAATCGGCACGCCGCACGCGCTTCCTAACCCGCAGAACGCACGCCTGCCGGACGACGCAGTATGGTATGTCATTAACACCGAGGCTTTAGCCCGGTGAACAATGCGGCCAACGTGCCAAACCGTTTTAACGGTTTTAACGAGAGGTAAAAGCCGTTGAAACGGCTCAAACCCATTACTCGTGTGAATGCACCGGGCTGAAGCCGCGGTGTTAATTACATTCATTCGGGCACCTCCTTGATCGAAAGCGGCCCGAGGCCTGCCAAAAAAGCGCGCGTCTCTTTGGGATGAAATTTTGCGTCGTTTGCTTCGATGCAGAGAAAGAACCGGTCCTGCGATGCGCGATCGAATTCGGGAATGTGAAAGAGCGGGTGGTACGGACGCGGCAGACCGTTCAGTGCAAGCGATCCAAAGAACGCAGTCAGTCCCGCGCAGAGGACGCTTAATTCAAATGTGATTGGTATGAATGCGGGCCAGCTATGTATCGGGCGACCGCCAATGTTGATCGGATAACTGATCGCATTTGCGTACCACTCCATGAAGTACCCGCCGGTCCCGCCGATAATTCCGCCTATCAAAACCAATAGCGGAAGCCGGTTTTTTTTGCCAAGCGCCTCAGCCAATCCTTCGACGGCGAAAGGCGCGTAGCCGTCCATCTTCCGAAATCCCGCGGCGTACGCTTCCTCCGCAGCGTGGATAAGTTTTTCGTGCGTGGAAAACTCCGCTAGCAATCCGTAGGTTTTATTCATGGGGTCGTGGCTTTCTCCGGTTCGGCCACTAACTCGCGGGTCTCCGAAATCGAGATCATCGGCAGGAACTTTATGAAGAGGAATAGCAGCGTGAGGAAGAGGCCGACACTGCCGAAAAGCGTCATCCAATCCCATTTGGTGGGATAAAACATCGCCCACGTCGACGGCGAATAATCGCGATTCAGACTGCTGATCACGATGACGAAACGTTCGATCCACATGCCGACATTGATGAAGAGCGCGACGACAAATAGCAGCAGAGCATTGCGCCGAATGCGCGCCGACCACAGCGCCTGCGGGACGAGCACGTTGCATAGCATCAGTAGCCAGAACACCCACCCGTACGGACCGAACGCGCGGTTCATCATCATGTAGATCTCAAAGATGTCGCCGCTGTACCACGCCATGAACGCCTCGATGAAATAGCCGTAGGCGACGATCATTCCTGTCACTAACATGATGTTGGCCATGTTGTTCAGGTATCGGCCGGTAATCAGATGCTCCAGGTGATAGATCTTGCGAACTGGAATAATGATATTCAGGGCCATCGCGAACCCGGAATAGATCGCCCCCGCTACGAAGTACGGCGGAAAGATTGTGGAATGCCATCCGGGAACGATGGCGACCGCAAAATCGAAACTGACGACGCTGTGCACTGACAGCACGAGCGGCGTCGCCAGTCCTGCCAACAGCAAATACGCAATCTGATGACGTTGCCAGTGCGCAGCCGAATTACGCCACCCTAACGCGAAGAAGCCGTACAGTTTTTTTTGCCAGAGCTTTTTTGCGCGATCGCGGACAGTGGCCAGATCAGGGACCAGCCCGAGATACCAAAATAACAACGAGATCGTGAAATAAGTGCCGACTGCAAAAACATCCCACACCAGTGGACTCCGGAATTGCGGCCAGAGTCGCATCGTGTCTGGATACGGCAAAAGCCAGTAGAAAACCCAGGGCCGGCCTAAATGCAGCAACGGCATCAGACCCGCGCAACAGACGGCGAACAGCGTCATCGCCTCCGTGAAGCGGTTGATGGCCGTCCGCCACGGCTGGAAAAGCAAAAGCAGGATCGCCGAGATAAACGTTCCCGCGTGAGCGATTCCCACCCACCAGACGAAATTCACGATGGCGAAGCCCCACGCGACCGGAACGTTAACGCCCCAGATTCCGACGCCTTTGATGAAGAGCCACGTGACGGCGACCAAAAACATCAGCAGCAACAAAGACGCGATGATGAAACCCACCCACCACGGTCCTGGCGCAGGCTTCAGTGGAACGTCGGCAATCGTTGCGTTGACCGTTTCATACGTCTGGCCAGGCGCGAGCAGATTCGTTGGATAACCGAGGGGAGATTGGGAAGGTGAAAAGTTAGAAGTTAGAGGTGATTGGTCGGGCGCGTTCATGCTTCTCACTTCTCACTAATCACTTCTCACGAGCTCCGCGTTCACGTTACGCAACTTCGCGAGATAACTGGTGCGCGGCTGCGTGTTGAGTTCACCCAGCATCCAGTAATTCAGCGGCGAACGTTTCAATCGCATCAGCCGGCTGCGCGGATCGTTCATGTTCCCAAAAGTAATCGCCTCGACCGGGCAAACCTGCGCGCATGCCGGCACGATCTCGCCGTCGCGGATTTTGCGTTGATCGAGCTCGGCGGTGATGCGCGCGGCGTTAATGCGTTGGATACAGTACGTGCATTTCTCCATTACGCCGCGCGAGCGCACGGTAACATCGGGATTCTTTACCAGTTTCTCGCTCGGACTGAGTCGGCCGTTGTATTCAAGAAAATTGAAACGGCGGACTTTGTACGGGCAATTATTCGAGCAATAACGAGTGCCGACGCAACGGTTGTAAATCTGCAAATTCAATCCCTCGTTGTCGTGAGCCGTTGCCGCGACTGGGCAGACCAACTCGCACGGTGCGTTCTCGCAATGCATGCATGGTACAGGTTGATGCGTGATCCTGGGATTTTCCTCTGTGCCGGAGTAAAACGTGCTGACGCGGATCCAGTGCATCTCGCGGTGAACTCCGACCTGCTGCTTGCCGACTACGGGAATATTGTTTTCCGCCTGACAGGCGATGGTGCAGGCGTGGCAGCCGATGCAGACGTTGAGATCGACCACCATGCCCCACTTGTAGCCTTTGTATGGATATTCCGACGGGTCGTACAGCGTGTAACCTAACGGGGGAAGCTCCTCCGGCTTCTGCGCGTAATGCGGATCAGCGAGAAATTCATCAAGCGTGCCGTCATGCAAGATGCCGCGGCCTGTGACGTCGTGGTGATGCTGGGTGGTAACCAGCCAGTGCCGATCAGCGGTCTTGTGAATCGTTAGGTCGTCGGCAAACCACAACGAATCCGACGTGCGCAACGCGTAGGCGTTAAAGCCGACATTGCGTCCGACACCGCCCACTATTTCGCGCCCATACCCGAGCGGCAGCGTAACGGAATGTTTCGCCTGGCCAGGTTGAATCCACAAGGGCGCGCGCAGTTTGCGATCGCGAAATGTTAGCTCGACGACATCGCCGTTGTTCAAACCTGCGGCTTTTGCCAATTCCGGGCTGATCAGCGCGGCATTGTCCCAGGTGAGCGACGAAAATCTCCGAGGCAATTCCTGAAGCCACCCGTTGTTCGCATAACGACCGTCGCGCACACTGACATCGGGACGGAAAAGAATCTCTAGTTGGGAACCCCTCGCCTCACTCCTCTGCCGTTTTTCAAGCGGAGTGGCGGAAGGAGCAGGCGCAATGGATTGCCCAGCGCCAGCGAACGAGGGTGGCTGGAATTCAGTAACAACGCCATCGCTCAATGCCCGTCGCCATTTTGCCTCGAAGTCCGGTGCCGGCTCAGGGCCGCTCCAATGACTGCGCAGAATTTCATAGGCAGACCGCGGCGAGCGTTCAGTAACTGCTTCGAGAATTTCGTGTGCGGAAACCCCGACATACATCGGCTCGATGAGCGGTTGCACGATTGAAACCGAACCGTCGAAAGCGCGTGTATCGCTCCATGATTCCAAAAAATGCGTCGCCGGCACGTGCCAATGCGAATGGCGCGACGTTTCGTTGAAGTAGACGCTGTGGTGTACGCGCAACTTCACCTTGTTGAATGCATCGGCGAAATTGAAATCCGCCGGCGCGTCATAGCGCGGGTTGCCCCCAAAAATGACGAGCAACTCAACTGCACTGCGCTGCATTTCTTCGACCAGATCGCCGAACGCGATTTGGCTGCCGGGCAACGATAAAGCCGGAGTAGCCGCGACCGTGTTACCCATGTTTCCCAGCATGGCATTCATTTGCGCCACCAGCGCGTGCAGTTCGGGCGGCTGTGTTTCGCCGGCGATAACAACGCTTTCGCCGCGACTGGCATTGAGATCGCGCACAACGGCTGCGATCCAATCGGCGTTTTCAATATTTCGCGGAGTGGCCACACCAATGCCGAGTTCGGCAGCGATTGTTTGCGCCAATGGCAGAACATCGCGGGCAGCCACAGCAATGCGATGATCAGCATTCGATCCGGTGATCGTCGGAGTCGGTTCAGCGGCGTAAAACCGATTCATCCCGGCACCATGCGGTTCAATCACGCGCCGGCGGTTAGCGACGTCGCGCGCGTTCCGGAGCGCGTACGGATGCGCGTAAAGAAAATCAGAATCGAATGCGACTACAACTTTCGCCTTCGTAAAGTCGCAGATCACCTCCGCTCCGGCGATCGTGTCGCGGTTTAACGGATCCCAAATGGCCCAACGCGCAGCGGGAAAACTTTGTAACACGCGATCCAATTGCGCGAGCAATGTCGGTGAGCTGATCGGTTCGCTGAGAATACGAAACGCAGCGCCACCGTTTTGTTTCAATGGTTCGATCGCCAGATTGAGCGCATCCCAAAAATCGCTGACTGTCTTAATTGCCCCGCCGGTTGTAACCGTTTGCGCGCGATCCGGATCGTACAGATCAAGAACATCGGCCTGCGACCAGACTGTGGTCGCGCCAAGACTGGCTGGATGCGTGGGGTTGCCTTCGATTTTTGTCGGCCGCCCTTCGTAAGCGGTCACAAGCAAGCCCTGGCCAAAACCGCCGAATTGGCTTGCAGTTGCAAATCGCAACGGCTTCCCGGGAATTACTATCTCCGGCTGTTTAACATAGGGAACAATTGTTTCCAGTGGTTGTTTCGTGCAGGAATTGAGCCCTGCAAGCGCCAGAGTTGCGCCTGCCAATCGCAAGAACTCGCGGCGACTTAAGTCATCTGGCCATTCGTTGGAGCCGGGGACGAATTCATCGGTTTCTCGTTGGTAGGGACGGCTCGCCGAGCCGTCCGGCGCGCCCTGCGGTCGCGCCCTACCATTGCTGGCTGGATGATTCATCGGTGACAAGCGCTGCAATTCGTTAGGCGACCGCTGGTATCAACGTGGTATTCCCGAATCAGCTCTTTTCCTTGCTGCAGCTGGTTTGGTGGCGATTGCCACGCGGCATCAAAAACTTTGTCGCGCGGGCGGATGTACTTTTGTGGCGCCTCATGACAATCCAGGCACCACCGCATGTATAAGGTCTGCGCTTTGTGCGTTAGCGGCATCTGATCGATGCGCCCATGGCATTCCGAGCAGCCGATCCCTTTTGATACGTGAACGCTGTGATTGAAATAGACGTAGTCGGGCAAATCATTCACCCGAGTCCATTTCAGAGGTCTCCCAGTAGCGAGACTTTCGCGAACCGACGCGAGGATCGGCGCGTCGGTCCACAACTGCGAATGGCAGGTCATGCATGTTTCAGTCGATGGAATCCCGGCGAACGACGACTTCTCCACGGAGGTATGGCAGTAACGGCAATCAATACCGTCGTCGGTAACATGATGTTTGTGGCTAAATGGGATCGGTTGTTGCAGCGGGACATCGACTTCGGTCGTGTACGGAGACCAGTAAATCATCGACGTAGCCCAACCGGCTCCACATGCCAGCACCACAATGGAGACAATAATAACACGAGCATGGACATTCGCGCTTTTCGGAAAAAGCTGGGCCATAACAACCTACGTTTCCTCCTTCGCAAAAGAGAATCGCGCATGCAGGCAGACCGGGACGCCTGCAATGCTTGCGAGCGCGACGCTGTCGCGGTCCCTTACTGAATTGAATCCCCGAGGCTTAGCGAAGAGGACGATTCCGACACAAATTTAAAACCCGCCAGCTTATTCGTTTCGAAAGCGACGTTTTTCGCAAGCGCAAGCACCTGAAAAGCGCGCCCCAGCATTTCCGGATGAAGCAGTGTTTGCAATTCGCGTTTCGCTTTACGCGAATCAGGTAGAGGCGATTGAGCCCAATCGCCGGCGGGCGGTTCAGGTGATTCATCCGTTCCAAACTGGGAGATGATTCCCGTCAGAAAATGATGTTGATCGGTAAATCCAACGACGCGGAGCCCGTTTGCCTGCGCACGTTCGACAATGCTTCTCCAATCTACGGACATCGTGATGTCCGCTTCTCCGATCGAATCGAACGGCGAATGAAGATTTCGATGTTGGGCGCGGACTTGGACGCTTCTCCGAAAATCCTCGTCCGTGCATCCGTAATCGATCGCAATCACGTAGCCACGTTGCAGATTCGCTGTGATTTCCTCCATCCAATCGATCGCGGCTTGATTAAACATCGCCTTCTCAACTGGCCGCTCGACGAATACAAACTTCTCGCCGTTGAAACCTACCAATTTTTCCGTTCCATCACTGATCAAGCGGACCGGCATTGCGTCTAGCAATTCGTTGGAAAAATGGACGCCGCTGAATGGATCCGGCCGGTTTGGCCACTTAACCTTATCGCCAAACGCCTCAAGCCTGCGGCGTTGTCGCTGTTCCAAAATTGGAAATGGCTCGACTATCCAGTAGTGCAGCGCATCGAAGAATTCTGGCAGGCGCTTTTGCACGAGCTGGAGAACATCCAGCGCGAACTGCCCGTCGTGCGCCCCTTGCTCGACGATGACGAAATCATTCAGCTTTCCAAGACGTTCCCAGATTTCGGAGAACTGCAACGCTAACAATTGCCCAAAGACCGGGCCGACGCTCACATTCGTGAAATAATCTCCTTTACGGCCTATCTCGCAGCGGTCTGACGAATAATAACCGTGCTCGGGATGATACAGGGCCTGCTGCATGAACCAGGCGAACGATCGTGGACCGCGCTTTTCGATTTCGGAGCAAATAAATCGAACGAGATCAGGATTGCCGGTGTTCATTCACTGGATCGTGCGTGTGCAATAACAGTGGACGCGATCTTACTCTGTCATGTTGAGCGAAGCGAAACATCTCAGATTGCCTTCCTTGGCTGGCCGAAACCACGAACCAGAGATTCTTCGCTCCGCTCAGAATGACAACGCGGTGTCTGATGTAAAATCCCTGTTAAATCGTTGATTCGTCAACTGATCGACCTAAGTTGCGCGACCGAGTCGTTTGCCTGCTTGAAACCGACCAAAACATATCTCAGACCACCGCCGGGCTATCGCTTTCGGCGGCCATGGTATTTCAGGCCATGGTTTTATATCCCCGTCGCGATCCTGGCGGTGATGGCCCTGTTTGTAACAGTTTTCTTTTCCAGCGTCGTGGTCGACCTCCAGGCTCAGGCCAACGGGTTCGATCTAACCAAGCTCGACCAAATGGAATCGGCCAGTGTGATTCTCGATCGCAATGGAAAAATCTTTGGCCAAATTTACGTCGAGAACCGCGAGACAGTCCCCTACGAGAAGTTGGCTCCCGATTTGATCAACGCCGTGATTGCAGTCGAGGACTCAAAATTTTACGAGCATCACGGGTACGATCTGCTGGGAATCATTCGCGCCGCGCTCAAAAATCTGGTGGCCGGCCATGTCCGCCAGGGCGCCAGCACCATCACACAACAGCTGGCCCGCAATAGTTTCTCGCTCAAAGAAAGGACATACCGCCGGAAACTGCTGGAGATTTTTCTAGCCAAACGCATCGAAGAAAATTTCAGCAAACAAAAAATTCTCGAGCTGTATTTGAACCGGATTTATTTCGGCGGCGGCATGTACGGAGCCGAAGCGGCCGCGCGCGGGTACTTTGGCAAGTCCGCGCGCGACATGACGCTGGCGGAGTGCGCCACGCTCGCAGGCCTGATCAAAAGTCCAAACCGATTATCCCCATGGTCTGACCGGACTAGTTCGCGCGAAACACGCGACTTCGCCCTTGATCGAATGCGCGACAATGGATTCATCACCCATGAACAATGCGTTACGGCGCGCGCCGAAAAGATCGCGGTCGGCAGCCGGCAAAACGCCCAAGGCCAGACTTACGCCGTCGACTACATACGGCAGCAAGTGATCGCAGCCGTGGGATGGGATCGCGCAATCAACGAAGGCTATCGCATTCACACCACCATCGATGTCGATCTTCAGCGCGTAGCCGAGGATTCTTTGAAAGCACACTTGGAACAAGTCGAGAAACATCCCAATTACAATCATCAGACTTACGCCGAGTACGCAGCGTCGTTTCGCAAAGCCAAGTCTAGCGGTAAAATGGCTGACCAACCTGCCCCCGAATACTTACAAGGCGCGGCTATCGGCTTGGATAATGCGAGCGGCGACATTCTTGTGCTGGTGGGCGGACGCGATTTCGAGCACAACCAGTTTAATCGCGCGTTGCAGGCTCGGCGGCCTGCGGGCACCGCGATGTTACCGTTTGTTTACGCGACGGCTTTCGAAAGAGGAATGTATCCGGGTTCGGTAGTTGAAGATTCGCCGCTGGACAATCGCGCAGTGATGATCGGAGGCACCACTGGAATTCTCGGGGAATGGGGACCTGAGAATGCCGACAATCAGTACGAAGGTCGAATGACCGCCAGGCAGGCGCTGGTGAAATCGAAGAATGGCGCATCGGTCCGCATCGGGATGGATGCGGGAGTCGAGGCGGTGCTGCAGCTTTGTTCGTCGGCGGGTATTCGCTCTCAGCTTCGCCCTTATCCGGCGACATTCCTCGGCAGCAGCGAAATGACCCTCGCCGAGCTGGCGATGGGATACACGATTTTCCCCAACGGTGGGTGGCGACCGAGCACGCCGCATATTCTGGAGCGCATCGAGGAGAAAGACGGAACAGTGGTGTGGAATGGCAAGCAGCAAAGCATCCGGAAGATCGTGACTAAACCCGAAACCGCGTACGAAGTGCATTCCTGTCTGGTAGATGCGCTTCATTCGGGAACAGGAAAAGCCGCTTACACGCAATTTGGGTTAAAGAAATTCCCGGCTGCCGGAAAAACCGGGACAGCCTACGATTTTACTGATGCGCTCTTTGCTGGCTACGATTCCAATTTCACGTGCGCCGTATGGGCTGGTTTTGACAAGCCGCAGAAAATTTATCGCGGCGCGTTCGGGCGCGAACTGGCGCTGCCGATCTGGGTCGATATCATGAATGCGGCCGACCAGAGTTATCCGCCGCGAGAAATTAAACAGCCGTCCAGCCTGAAGAAGATTGAGATTTGTTCGCGGTCCGGACAACTGGCTACAGACAAATGTTACGACGCAGTGAAATCCGATAACGGCGATACGGTCCAACGTCGTAGCACTTACGTGGAGATTGCGACACAGGCGCAAGCACCCACGGAGATTTGCAACATCCACGGTGAACCGCGTGCTCGCCTCGCGCGCGAATTTGGTTCAAGCGATTTGCCGCGAGCTGAGCTGGCTGTGAACCTGCGCGAAGTCATGCCGGTCGCTATAAAAAGTCCCACGCTCATAGCGGACCACGACCCGTATGATTCAATTAAAGCAACAGCTATACCGGACGCTCCGCCGCAGCCGGCTGTGGAAACCGCTGAAGCTCAGAAGACCGACACCGCAAACGGCACGAATGAGGTGAAGGCCGCCAGTAACAATACGAGCCTAACGACACAATCCGCTCCAGAGATTCGAAAGGCTGTTCCAGTTCAAACGATTCCGAAAGCGATCCCGGTCCAACCGCAGGAACGGCAACCATCAGAAATTCGGCGTGCGATCCCGGTGAAACCGCTCGATCAAGAAGACACGCAACGCACGCTATTGCGATCTGCGGCGCAGCCGCCGGGCGACCTGCACGAGTAGTGCCGATATTTTCATTGGCTGTCATGTCGAGCGAAGTCGAGACATCCCGCGAAGGCACCTGAACGTTATTCCACGGGATTCCTCGACTGCGCTCGGAATGAGCACTATGAGGTCTCTAGCAATTCGGTAAGTGATGACCTCTCAACAGCCAGAGAACTTTCGGCTAACGGTTCTCAATCCCGGGGGACGTGATCCCGAACAGCAATTTCACAGTTTGCCTGCGCCTGGCGACTGTCCGCATGCACCAGTCAATTTTCATGCTTTCGCTGCGTGCACATTTGGGGCGTTCCATCGTGACACGCGCCGCGCCGCCGGCGAAAAGACACCTGTGCTCCTGCTTTTGCGGAGCGATTTTCGCGGGTCAGAGCGCGCAATAACTGATTTAAAAAAACAAGGTCGCACTGTCGCAGTATCTCTGAAAGAAACGGGCCTGCACCAGATCGCGCAACAATTGCGCGATCCAGCCAAATTATCGCGCTTTATAAAAATTGCGGCGCAAGCCGATGCTTGTATCGCCACGACGCCCGAGGCCGCGCAGATTTATGAGCGCGTCCGCTCCAAACACGACCCCGCGACAGTGGCGTTTATCCCGACCCCTTACCCGGTCCAGGATCAACGGTGGGATTTTTCTATGCCGCGTAACGAGCAATCCGGCATTTTCATTGGCACACGCGAATGGGACGTGCCATCGCGCAATCATTTGGCCGCGCTCTTGGTCGCACGGCAGTTATGCGAAGCGACAGGCGAATCGGTCACAGTCGTTAACCTCGATGGCTACAAAGGCCGGCGATTGTTGAGTGAACTCAATTTTCCTGAAGGAAAACTCCGGCTAATCGAGAAATGGAAGACTTACCCGGATTATCTCCGTGATGTGGCGCGGCATAAGATCGTGTTTCAATTGGATCGGAGCCATGTGCCAGGCCAGGTTGCAGGGGATGCTCTGCTCTGCCGAATCCCGTGCGTCGCAGGCGATGGCGCGATCGAACGAATTGCGTTTTCCAAAACGTGCGGCGAAGGCCGAACGTTCAA
>DASXOI010000158.1:0-1696 GCA_036494375.1 Candidatus Udaeobacter sp. | reverse complement strand
GCATCGGCATCTGGCGTTTCAGTTAGACCAAGCAATGCGCGCACCATGAACGCGACCTGATTCTTGCCGGCTCCGCCGCGACCTACTGCGGATTGCTTGATTCGTTTTGGCGAATATTCGAATACCGGTAATCCTTTTTCGGCAGCGGCCAGAATGGCCGCGCCGCGCGCCGCGCCGAGGATGATGGCGGTCTTATAGCTTTGCACGTAAATGACCGACTCGAGCGCGCAACAATCCGGTGTGTGTTCGCGAATCAATTCGGCGAGCCGATCGCGGATGGAGACCAGGCAGGATGAGGGACGCATTGCGCTTTTGTTGTGGATGGTTCCAAAATAAACAGACTGCGGTTTGCCGCTGTTTGCGTCGACGATTGCGACACCGGTGTTGCGCAAAGAAGCGTCGATGGCGAGCACGCGCATTAACGCAAGCTTAAAATCGCACAGCGCGTGTTCAACCTCGAAAGCTGACGCGTACGTATTAGCAGGTGTTTAGCGCCAACGGCGCGTGTTAGCGCGAGTCCGCCACAGGACGGATTCGCCGTGGCGAACCAGGGCAACGCCCCAGGATTCGTGAAATGAAAAATCCGTCAGTGCTGAAGGTGCGATTCATTTCCGATACGAGTTCGATGATCGGCGGCTGGCTGAGCCGCGCTTTCAGCGCTGGTTGTTGTTGTAATCGAATGCCTGGGGCGCCGCCCCAGGCTGAAGTTGAAGTCGCGCCTTCGGCGCCAAACACTCACGGGAGAGAGGAGGTGCGCCAAACGACGGATCACGTTCAACATGGAATCGACAAATTCGAAAACAACGGTTTTACTCGCGCGGGTAAGCAATGGACACGGCCACGAACATTAAAGCCAGGTTTTCTGTCGTCATCGCAATGACGATGTTTGCCGTGCTTACGGGCGGTCCAAGATCTTTCGCTACGACAAAAGGGTTAAGCCAAATCGTGACGCCGGATTTGCAGCCGAACGGGGATCTCTCATTAAGTCTGCAAATTCAAGACAAGCGGATTGCGAATCCGTATCAATTGCAAGCCGAACTAGGCTTGACCAGATGGGCTGAGGTAGCGGTGTTTCGCGGATTTCAACCGGACGAATGGATTTTCGGGACGGAGATCGGATTGCTGAGGAAAGAGCCTTTTCTTCTTTCCGTGGGGTTCGTCAATTGGTCGCCTCACCTGAACGTCGATCCTCAACCATACATCGAAGCTGGCTACTACACCGAGCATCACAAAGTGATCGTCGGAGCCATTCATGCCGGCTACAAAAACGAAGCAATTTTCGGTTATGCCTACGACTTCAATGAGAGGTGGCGGTTGCAGGTCGATTTCCAAAGCGGGTCTGAAAACTCTTCGACAATCGGTTTCACATGCAACGTCACACCAGACTTCCAGTTCAACCCAGCGCTTTATGTCAATAATGGTTCGAAGCACGATCTGTTCGGTTATATAGTCTTCACATACACTTTTCATCTGTGGGGTCGGGGCTGGCCACCGGGCCGCATCGGCCGTTGAGATCAATTGCCCTCACCCAAAGAGAGCCTGTGGCAAGCGGCGCCGGCGCAAAATAATGCCTGAAAAACCTGAACCTCCGCGAAATCGGATCAGCGCCGGTCTGCTTATGTTTCGGCGCAGGAATGATGAAATAGAAGTTCTGCTGGCGCACCCCGGCGGACCGTTATTTGTCCGCAAAGATGAC
>DASXOI010000157.1:0-1692 GCA_036494375.1 Candidatus Udaeobacter sp. | reverse complement strand
TTTGCTGGGAAAAGCGGGTTACAATTGTGTCACCAAATGTTGGCAGAATAGCCCTCGACAACTTTACGGTTTTGCGTTACGAAAAGACCGCCCGCGTGGCGATCAGGGATTCCAAGTTCGGGATTGCAAGTCGCTTGCCGGTTTACGCTTCACACTTCACACTTCACAACTCCAATCCACTCAATGAAATTCTCCACTATTTCAGTTGCAAGTCTCTTTCTTGGTCTAACTTCGATACTCTCGCCTACTAGCGTTTCAGCACAAAAGCTGGCGCCGATACACAGGCCGCCATTTCTTGAGCCGCTCGAAAAATATAACAATCCACCGGCTCCGCCTCGAAAAATAGAGACTTCGCCGCGGATGGTCTCGCCGCACGGAGTGTTCACCAGTTATCAGGCGAACGTAGATGCAAATGGCAACAATATCCTGGGAGATGCTGCCAATGAGCCCTCGATTTCCGTTGATCCGACAAATGGCAATAAAATGATGATCGGCTGGCGGCAGTTCAACAGTATCCAATCGGACTTCCGGCAAGCAGGCTGGGGTTATAGCACCGATGCCGGCGTGCACTGGACGTTCCCCGGGGTTCTGCAAAATAACATCTTCCGAAGTGACCCGGTGACGAAGTCCGATGAAGCAGGCAATTTTTTCTATCTCAGCCTTCAATCGACGCAGGCAGAGTCGTTTTTTTGCGATGATGTGTGGCGCTCAACAAACGGCGGCCAAACGTTCATCGAGCAGTCGCCCGACGAAGCTGGGCATGGAGGCGACAAGGAGTGGTTTACGATCGACACGACTAACGGGACTGGTCATGGATTCTTGTATCAGTTTTGGACTGGCTTTTTCGCTTGTGATTTCGGTGAGTTTAACCGCTCGATTGACAGCGGGGTGACCTGGCAAACTCCGATAAATATTCCGAACTCTCCCGATACTGGAGCGATGGATGTGGACACAAACGGCAACCTTTTTCTTGCCGGTGGCGGGAGCCCGTTTTACTGCGTTCGCTCATCCAATGCACAGAACCCGGGCGTCACACCAACTTTCGACCGTGTTACTTCAGTCAACCTGGGTGGCGATCTCATCCAAGGCGGCATAAATGGCATAGGACTTTGTGGGCAGACGTTTGTGGCAGTGGACCGGTCCGGCGGTACTACTAATAATTACGTTTACGTGATGGCAAGCGTCGAACCATTCGGTGCCAGCAACGGCACCGATGTGATGTTCGCCCGTAGCACTGACGACGGACAAACGTTTAGCGCACCGATTCGGATCAACGACGATCCTGTCAACCACAATAAGTGGCACATTTTTGGCACGCTTTCCGTAGCGCCCAATGGACGGATTGACATCGTATGGCTGGATTCGCGCAACGCCGCGAACAATATCGACACCCAATTGTTCTATACCTGGAGCACTGATGGTGGTGTTACCTGGGCGCCTAACATTGCAGTGAGCAGTTCCTTCAACCCTCAAGCAGGTTTTCCGAATAATCAGAAGATAGGTGACTACATTACGATTGTGTCGGACAATACTGGAGGCAATGTGGCGTATGCTGCGACCTTCAACGTTAATCCGAACGCCGTTGGCGGCCACGAACAGGACGTCTATTACGTGCGAGTATCTCCTTCGGGCGGTCCTACCCCCACGCCGACGGCAACAGCTAGTCCAACCCCAACGTCTACGGCTACGGCA
>DASXOI010000156.1:0-6096 GCA_036494375.1 Candidatus Udaeobacter sp. | reverse complement strand
CGGAAAGGCAGACAGCTAAATTCCTCGGCACGAGAGTGCGCAAATTGAGCTACAGAGTCTTTTGTATAGCTATCAAACCCGAATTCGGTCTCAATGACGAATCCCAATGACAAAGAATCCCACTGAAACCTTCACACTTGGGCATTCGCCGGACCCCGACGATGCGTTCATGTTCTACGCAATCGCGAAGGGCAAAATCGATCTGCGCGGTTATCGATTTGAACACCGGCTGGAGGACATTCAGACGTTGAATGAGCGGGCGCGGCGCGGCGAGCTGCACATTTCAGCCATTTCAATTCACGCATACGCCTACGTCGCAGATAAATACGCGCTGTTACCGTGCGGCGCGAGCATGGGCGATGGATATGGCCCCATTGTGATCCGAAAACATCCAACGTCCGACGTCCAAAACTCAACACCCCATCGAGAAGCTGATGTTCGCGAGTCGTTGCGCAGCGGAACGATTGCTGTTCCCGGTAAGATGACGAGCGCTTTTCTCGCACTTCAGCTTTTCCTCGGCGAATTCAAATTCATGGTCGTTCCGTTCGACAAAATTTTCGAGGCGGTAGAAAGCGGGCGCGCGGATGCCGGTTTAATCATTCACGAGGGGCAACTGACATATGCACGGTCCGGTTTTGAAAAGATCGTCGATCTTGGTGAATGGTGGAAGCGCAAGACCGAGCTGCCATTGCCGTTAGGCGGAAACGTAGCCCGCAAAGACATCCCGCCATCAGTGCGACGTGACGTCAGCGAGATCATTGGCGAAAGCATCGACTACGGTTTGACACATCGCGACGAAGCCGTCGCGTATTCGCTCGCATACGCACGCGACATGAACGCGCAGCTCGCCAGTAAATTCATCGGCATGTACGTGAATGACTTTACCCGCGATTATGGCGAGACTGGACGTGCAGCGATCCGGAAGTTTTTGACGGATGCTCGCGACAAGGGCTATATCGACCTTCCAATCGAAGTGGAATTCGTTGAATGAACATCCTCGGCGGCGCCGAACTCAATTCTGAAGGCAATTAAGCGACTCGTTACTTTCCTTCGGAGCGAAGACTGGATCGTGATCGGTTGGGTCATAGCGATCAAGACCCTGCTCTTTTTTATCGGAGTTAAGAGCTATCCCATGCTTTGGGACGAATACGCACCAACCCCAACTCGATGGTTCGAGCCATGGGATCAGTGGGATTTCGGCCATTACCAAAAGATTGCAGAATTTGGATACGAGGCAGGGGACGGCTCGCTTGCGTTTTACCCGCTGTTTCCGTGCCTCCTTCGGTTGGTCGCTTACATCAGTGGAAGTTATCTTGCTGCCGGGCTTATCGTCTCCGGCATCGCTTCGGTTGCTGCTGCAGTACTTTTGCGCAGGTTAGTACAACTCGATTATGGCAGCGCTGTCGCGCTGCGCAGTGTGTGGTTTTTTCTTATTTTTCCGACAGCTTACTTTCTTCACGTGGGATATAGCGAAAGCCTCTTTCTTGCTCTGGCACTAGGTTCTGTCCTGGCTGCGCGCACTGATCGATGGGGACTAGCAGGGTTACTAGGAGCCTTTTGCTGGCTGACACGCGCAACTGGCGCTACTCTTGTTCCCACGCTAGCCGTTGAGGTAGCACAAAAATATTCGACCGATCGCCGATGGCATCCGCGGTGGTTGTGGATCGCATTAGTCCCTGCCGGCTTTGCAATATATCTGCTGCTCAACTGGCGTGTGACTGGAAACGCGTTGGCGTTCTTGCAAACGCGAAAGGTATCGTTCGGGCAATCGTTTGCATTTCCCTGGACTGGCATCTGGAAAATGGTCAAAGCGCACTACCCGACACCAAATGAAGCGGATATGGTAGGCGTACAAGAGTTGGCTTTCCTGGCGCTTGGATTTGTCTGCACGATCATTAGCTGGATCAAGTTGCGCCCGATGTACGCCATGTGGATGACGGGAAACTGGATCTTGTTCGCCAGTGTAAATTACTTCCGCAGCATCCCGCGCTATACCCTGACGATGTTCCCGATGTTCATACTTTTCGGTTTGCTCAGCCAAAACCGCTTTTGGGCTGGCGTTCTTACAGTGTCGTCCCTTTTGTTCTTCGCCTTGTTCGCCGTTTTATTTGCTCGCGGCGAGTGGGCGTTCTAACCGGAGGGCAACACGGTCCTCGGCCGGCGGCGAAGAATTTGTCGGCAGCAAATGGTCGTTTCTTATTTCTTTGGAAATTTTCTTGCCACACGATTCACGAGCGACGTATCAATGATGACTCGGTGAAGGCAATGCTGCCAGCGAGGCGCCATTTTCTCCGTCTCAGTCGAGTCGGATCTTGCGTCGGTATGTGCGCCCTGCTCGTGTTCGCCAGCTGCAAAAAAGACGAGCCGATCGACGAAGCTAAAGCGGCTGGAAAAAGCACGGTCGATTTTCCGCAAATCACTGCAGACGTTTTCAAGCCGATGGATGGAGGCATTACCCTTTCGCCAGAGGAAATCATGGGCCGCAACACGTGGAACCTCTGGAGCGGAGGCAACGAGCATTTTTGGAATCACGTTGCGCAGGACAGTTTCGGTCTGATGGATCTGCTCAAGATGCTCGATAACCGCAAATTTCCGCGCGGCGAACGCTTCAAAGTGCTCGGCCTGGTGAACGAGCCGGGATTCCGCGCGGCCAGCAAGGCGGATGAATTCGGTTTGTGGCTCGACGAAGAAGCGGAGCCCGAACCGGCGGGCATCGATCGAACAGTTTATGGTAAGCCTTCGGGTGTGCTCGGTTTTCGACTCTTTCCGAATCCGGATTTCAACGAGGAAGCGCGCAAGAAATGGAATGGCGATCGTTTCCTCAACGATCCCACTTACTACAACGACAACACACTTATCCGTCCGTATCGCGTCGGTATAGCATGCGGCTCCTGCCACATCGCGCCGAATCCCAGTAATCCCCCTCTCGATCCGGAAAACCCGCGCTGGGAAAATTTGGCCTCAGCGATCGGCAATCAGTACATCAACGAGGGAAAAGTGTTTGCCTGTAACGTCGAGAAGGGCGGCTTCTTTTACGAAATGCTTCTCGCACAGCCTCGCGGCACTTCCGATACCTCGCGCATCGCCACCGATCACATTAACAACCCAAACGCGATCAACCCGATCTTTTTGCTTGCTGAGCGGGAGCGCATCGCGGTGCCGGAGAAGATGGCGGGCGGAACATTTGCGTTACCCGGAGAAAAAGAGGAGATGCCGGTGCCGCACATTCTAAAAGACGGCGCCGATTCCATCGGAGTTCCAGGCGCAACGATTCGCGTTTACGTGAACATCGGCATGTTTTCCGAGTATTGGCTTACACGCCACAACCGACTGATCGGGCTAACGCCACAAAAACCGTTCGAGATCGCTTATGCGCGCGAGCATTCCGTTTTCTGGCGCGCGACCGAAGAGCGTCTGGCAAATATCGCCGCTTTTTTTCGCCGGCTTCAACCGTTTCATCTCACCGATGCGCCGGGCGGACAGGCTTATATCACCACGGATGCCGCCGTGATGACGCGCGGAAAAGAAGTTTTTGCCGAAAGCTGCGCCGCGTGTCATTCCAGCAAACAACCGGCAGCAGACATTGATCCACACTCCGGCGAAGGAAAAGCATGGTTCCGCGCTGCGGTAATGGAGCCCGATTTTCTGGAAAACAATTTCCTTTCGAACGACAGGCGTTATCCACTCACGAAAATCGAAACGAACTCAGCGCGCGCGTTCGGAACCAACGCGAAGACTGGTCACGTCTGGGATAATTTCTCTTCGCTCACGTACAAAGAGCTTTCGCCAGTCGACGAGCTCGAATTTTTCAACCCGTTTGATGAGACGCATCCGATCAAATTCAAACCTAAAGAAAAGAATGTGGCACCAGGCTATTACCGCGTGCCGTCGCTGGTGAGCGTCTGGAGTTCCGCGCCCCTATTGCACAACAACACCGTGGGAAAATTCACTGGCGATCCTTCGATAGCGGGTCGAATCGACGCATTTAACGACGCGATCGAAAAATTGCTCTGGCCCGAAAAGCGGCTCAACAAAGATTCGATCTGGCGAACGCAAAACGAATGCACACTGCATTTGCGCAAAGAGTTTGTGCCGAAACCGCTTCAGCATTTAGCGGGCACCGATGGATACATCAGCATCGGTCCGATCCCAAAAGGCGTGCCGGTTAATTTAATCGGCAACCTCGAACCCGATCTCGGCCAATTGGTCGTATTGCAGGCCAAAATTGCAAAGGCGTTGGTTAAGATTCACACCATGAATCTTTCATCGGAAGATGCCACGGCAGAGTTGGCAAAAGCGGTTCCCGAATTAGTGGCCGCAAACAAATGCCCGGACTTCATCGAAGACAAAGGACATTATTTCGGCACGGACCTGCCGGATTCAGACAAGCGCGCGCTGATCGAATACTTGAAAACGTTTTAGCGCGTCCAAAGAAAGGAAATAAATGGCAGTCGCAGTTCCAGAAATGTTAAAGATGTCACAGGCGCAGCTGGATGATTTGTTCACGCAAAGTCCTGTCGGTGAAATTCCGAGCGGCGAGGCCAAGGGAACGGCAATCGTCGCACCAGGGACGACTTACACGCAGGACATCGCAAATTTCATTAACCATTTTGCGTGGCAGGGAAAAATTTTTGACCCCAGTAAGGGCGTTTTGCGAAACAAGATTTTGCCCTTCGGATTGAATGCGATCATCGCAAAGGTTTACAAGGATTCGAGCTGGATGGACGAGAAGGAGTGCATCGTCCTCGACTATTCCGAGACGTCGCTGCTGGCGCTTTGGGTTCGCGATGAGATTCGCGAAGTCGCGCCACGTACTTACCTCGGCAAAGTTTACCTGGGCAAAAAGCGGTTAATTGATTTCGCCTTGGAGTTTCCGGCTGGCACGTAAACAGATCGTGCGGCCATCGGAGGTGCCGTGAATTCGAACATCAGCCGCCCAATGCCGCGAGCCAATACTGGTTCGCGATTTCTGAACTGGGTGAGTGAGACAACGATGTTCCTTCTGCAGATGGAACGCCGAATCGATCCCTGGCTGCGGCCAATATTCGACGCCACCCTGCGCGATCCAGTAGCGCGCATCGTCACCGCATTGATAAACAAAAAGCGCAACGACGAAGGCCTGAAAATCGCCGAGGAAAAGCTGTTG
The DNA here is from genome assembly GCA_036494375.1 of Candidatus Udaeobacter sp. Taxonomy (GTDB): domain Bacteria; phylum Verrucomicrobiota; class Verrucomicrobiia; order Chthoniobacterales; family UBA10450; genus Udaeobacter. Next base: position 950 of record DASXOI010000156.1, on the reverse strand, counting down.
CCTAACGAAGAGGAGTTTCTCAATTCGGTCATAGCGAGTTTTACAACGCAAATGCGGGGACTCTGGAAGCCTGGTGGGTTCGAGCGTGGCGGCAACACCAAAACTCAAGGCATCGTTCGCGGCGAGTTTATCGTTCACGACAATCTGCCGCCGCAGTTTCGCTACGGCATCTATGCCAGGCCGCAAACGTTCCGTTGCTGGGTCCGCTTTTCCGGGCCCGGTCCTTACATCACGCCGGATATCGACGACGTCGGTTTCATGAGCATCAGCATCAAACTAATGGGCGTGTCTGGGTCGAAATTGATGGATGAGGAGAAATTTACCCTGGACATGTTCGGCGTCTCCACGCCCACATTTGTCACGCAACACATAAAGTCGAATGCGCACCTGCAAGAATGGAGCGTGAAAAATGCGCAGATTTTTCATTTCGTTAATTTCGAGGAACCTCACATCGCGGACATGATCATGCAGGCGTTGTGGGTGAAAACGCAAAGCAGCCCGTTTGAAGCTCCGTACTTTAGCTGCGTCCCCTATCTGCTGGGCGAGGGCCAGGCGATGCAATATTCGGTCTGGCCGAAGACGAACAAGAAAACGCCGATCCCGCGGCTACCGCTTCGTCCGCCAGATGATTATCTGCGCACTGCGATGATCAAGGCACTGAACGAAGGGGACGTGGAACTCGATTTTCGTTTGCAATTACAAACCGATTCTTTTCTGATGCCGATCGAGAACAATGGTGTGCTATGGCCGGAGAAACTTTCGCCGCGTGTATCGGTGGCAACTCTTCGGCTCTCAAAGCAGAAGTTCGATTCGCAAGCGCAAATGGAATTTGCCAGGAAGCTCTCTTACAACCCGTGGCATACCATCGCCGAGCACCGTCCGCTGGGGAATCAAAGCCGTGCCCGGCGACGGATGTACTTCGAGTTATCACAGCTACGTCATAACATGAA
>DASXOI010000155.1:0-5563 GCA_036494375.1 Candidatus Udaeobacter sp. | reverse complement strand
GGTTCCTGCAGAAACGGATTCCGCGCGCCATGGATAAGCTGCAGCGTTTGCACGACGAATTCGATGTCGCGAATGCCGCCGCGCCCAAGTTTTACATCGCGATCCAGCTTTTCTGTCCCAACGATATCGCGTTCGATGCGGTGCTTGATGTTCGCAATCTCCTCGAGCAAATCCGGCGTTGCACTTTTTGGATAGATGAATGGCTGATGTAGCCGCAGGAAATCGTAGGCCAACTCGCGGCTGCCAGCGATGCCGCGCGCCTTGATGAGCGCAATTCGCTCCCACGATTCGCCGAACCCGGCGTAATAGTTTTCCATGCTCTCAAGAGACCGAGCCAAAGGTCCGGCCGAGCCTTCAGGCCGCAACCGCAGATCCGCTCGAAATAGCGAGCCGGCCGGATCCGGCTTTGAAAATGTTTCGAGAATCTTGTTGGCCAGTCGATTGAAAAACTCGTGATAAGAAATGTGCGGCGTGAGTTGGCCTTCGTCGCTGTAGACAAAAAGAAGGTCGACGTCCGAACTGTGATTGAGTTCGGCTCCGCCGAGTTTCCCGAGCGCAAGAATCGCAAAATCCGCTTTTGGCGAGCCATGACGTTGTCGCAGTTCGGCGTTCCAAAATTCGAATACGCGACGAAGGCAAATCTCTGCGATCAGTGAAAGCTCCCCGGTGGTCTCCTCCAACGGCGCGACCGCAGCCAGTTCGCGCACGGCCACGCGCGTCATTTCGCGGCCTTTCCAAAAACGTAATGATTCGAAATTGTTGTCGACCTTGGAATCACTCGTCAGAGCGTCCACTTCAGCGAGCATCTCCGCGCGGCTGCGCGATGCGCGGCACACCTCAGGTCGAGCGAGCCACAGCAGTGTTTCAGGATTGCGCGTCAACCGCGTCGCGCAGACGTTTGAGACCGCCAGAAGATGCAGCAAGGCGGTTTCACCTAACGGAAATTGTTGGACCACTTCGGCAAGAGATATCGCGCTTGCGGGCCATCGTTCGTTGAGTTGAACCAAAGTGGTTTCTACCTGTGAAGGGTTCAGCGATTTGGCTGATTTTTCCCGAATCCAGCGGGCACGGTGATCCATCGCGCAGAACATCACGCGGTTCTGGGCGAAAAACCAGTTGTCCCAGTGCTCAGACTAACGCTCCGACGATGCCGGAGGCGAGAGGACAGGAAGAGCTTTCTCGTGCATTTGAAAGTCAACCGGACAATTACCGGCTAACTCACCATCCAGCTCCACGGGAACGTCCTGCTCGCTGCTTACACGCAGTTGGCGGGTCTGAAAGTATTCAATTTCGGGAACGCGAATGTCGGAGCTGAATACAACGTCGTGAAGATATTTAATGATCTCCAGAAACCCGAGGCGCTTGAACAGAACCACGTCAAGTAGGCCATCATCGACAACAGCCTGCTTGAAAAATGGGAAAGGCCCGCCGTAAAGACGCCCGTTGCCGACAAGCACAAAGGATCCTTCCTGCACAGGCGCGTCCTCCGACTCAATTAAAAGCTTCGGAGGTTGACGTGCTGCGATGTGTGCTGCGGAAATGAGATAACTAAGCGGGCCAAGACTGCGCTTGAATGCAAGAGTCGTTTCCTTCACCGCTTGCGCATCGAGCCCGATGCCACCGAGTTGGACGAAGTATTTTCCATTCGCGCTCGGTAGATCGACGAGACGGATGTTTCCGGACTGGATAATTTCCCAGCAACGATCGAGATCGTTCGCGGGCAGCCCGAGCTCCATGGCGAAAACGTTGACCGTGCCCAGCGGGAGAATGCCCAGCGCTGCGTCACTGCCGGCGATTCCGTTTGCCACATGATTCACGGTTCCGTCACCGCCAGCCGCAACTATGCGTCCACAACCTTCCTCGACGGCACGTCTCGCGAGGACTTCCGCCTCGCCAGCATGCGACGTGATGCGGACCGGCCAACGCCCGACAATCGATTCGACTCGCTCCTGCCAGTCTCGAATAGTTTCGAGATTTCCCGCGGCTGGATTGAGAATGACAACTATGTCAGTCACAGAAAAAAGGATCTACACCGCATCTGGCTCCCTTGAAAAAGCTGACGCAGTAAAGTAGAAGCGGCGCCCTCGCCGCTTTCCAGTGCGTGTAAAGAACGCGACGAGGGCAAAGAACGCGACGAGGGCGTCGCGTCCACCAGCCCGTGTAAAGAACGCGACGAGGGCGTCGCGTCCACCCAGCCCGGGTGCTTTTCAACAAAGCCACCACATCTATTCATCTCACCACCCATTGTCATGTTGAGCCTAGCGAAACATCTCTGGTCTAATTCGGTTTTGGGTGACTGGCTCAAAATGGATCTGAGATTCTTCGCTGCGTTCAGAATGACGAGTGGGCTTTGGCCTTTGCTTCAAACTGGGGCTGCGTAACATCTGAAGGTGCAAAGATTGCGCCGGCTGGCAGTGATCGCTCTGGGAGCATTGATTGGACTCGGTGCAGTAGTTTTGCTGGGCGTGAATCTGTATGTGCAATCACAAGGGGCACAAGGAAAGATTCAGCAGGAACTGGCTCGCAGCCTCGGCGTTCCACTTAAAATTCGCAGCATGAGCGTGACTCCCTGGGGCGGACTCGAACTTAGCGGAATCACGATTCCGCAAACCGGATCGGTCGGGTCGAAGGATTTTTTGAAAGCTAGAACATTTCGGCTGCGCGTTCGTTTCCTTTCGCTCTTTTCGCGGCGGCTGGTGATCAAGGAAGTTTCGCTGATTTCCCCGAGGGTCATGTGGCCGCAGAACAAAGAAGGAAAATGGCGCCTGCCAAATGCGCCAGCAGTCCGCGGAAAAACCGTTTCGATCAATCGAGCTGCAGCGACCCCGCACGCAGAAGCAGGCATAGAACTTGTTCAAACGAATACAACTGCCGCTGTGACCAATTCGGCCAGCGTTCCATCTTTGCCAAAAGCCACTGTTAAGGATCAACCATCGACGCGCGAACCAAAATTGGCTGTTGCTCCGGAAGTTCGACGAGTAACCGTGAAGGACGGCGATTTCACTTTTCTGGATCAAACCGGGAAACTCGTTGCGAGTTTCATGGGGGTGGATTTTCGCACCAACATCCGTAGCGCGCAGTCGCTCCGGGGAGATGCAAAGGTCACCCGAGTTTCATTGAGCAACCGTTTTTTTCTGGACCAACTCCGCTCACCGATTCGCTACGAGCCCGACGTTCTCGAGCTCTCGAAAATTTCTGCTCGTGTCGCGGAGGGCGAGGTGAACGGTTACTTTGCGATGCAGCCAGAGACAGAGGATTCCCCATTCACTACGAGCGTAAATTTTCATGACGTGCTCGCCGATCAACTCGTCGAAAATGCCGGCGGCTCGAAGGAAATGGTGAAGGGCAAGTTGCAAGGAAATTTCCAAGCCTCTGGAAAAACTGGCGATCCGGAGGCGCTTGTTGGACAAGGCGAAATCTCTCTGCGGGACGGCCGCGTCCAGCAATACAGATTACTGGTGTTACTCGGTCAGATTTTGCAGATTGAGGAGCTGCAGGAGCTTCATTTGGAGCAGGCGGAGGCAAAATATCATTTGCGTCCGGGGCTGGTCACCATTGATGAGCTGGTTTTGCGTTCGCCAAATATTCGCCTCACCTCGTCCGGTACAGTTGCGTTTGACGGAACGCTTCAACTGAATTCGCAGCTCGCGATCAACGACAGAATTCGTAGTCAACTTTTCAAAGCAATTCGCGACAACTTTCACCGCACCGACGACCCCGGCTATTCAGCCATCGAGTTTCAGGTCGGTGGCACTGTTGAGCGGCCCAGCACAAACTTGGTGGAACAAGTCGTGGGCCGGGACATCAGCAGCATGCTCAACAGCTTCTTCGGCGGAAAAAAGGATCGACCAAAAAAGAAAAAGAAGGCCGTCGAAAGTGCGATGACCGCTGTGCCGGCCCCCTCTTTGCCGCCGGACGCAGCGCCGCCTGAAGCCACTGCGACGCCAAGTCCAGTCGCGTCGCCATGAGAGTGATCGCCGGCAGCGCCGGCGGAGTCCGCCTGGCAGTTCCGAAGCGCGGTGTCCGGCCGACAATGGATCGCGTCAAAGCGGCTATCTTTTCGAGCTTGGGTGAGGCGATCATCGGAGCGCGAGTGCTCGACCTTTTCGCTGGAAGTGGCGCGCTCGGGATCGAAGCGCTAAGCCGTGGGGCGGCTTCGGCGACATTTGTTGAAGACGACCGGCAATCGGCAGAAGCAATCGAGAAAAACCTGGCCAAAACGAATTTAACAGGGCGCGTTCGCGACCAGGATGTTTTTGATTTTTTACGTCAACGATCGAACGCCGAGAAATTTCAAATCATTTTTGCGGACCCGCCTTATGAAAAAACAAAGCGCGGCGAAAGCCCTGCTGAGAAGCTTTTGAACGACGAAAGGTTGCCACAGTTGCTCGAACCGGGAGGCATTTTCGTTTTAGAGAAGCGGCCGGCGGAACGGCTTGCTGAAATGAAGGTTTGGAAAAGCATTCGGCAGAAAACATACGGCGCAACCGAAGTGCTGTTTCTATCTACAGCCAATTGACGCACGTCATTCCGAGCGGAGTCGACGAATCCCGGAGCAAAACGCCAAGCTAACTTCTCGGGATGTCTCGACATGACCGGATTATCTATTGAAGTGTGATCTGCTGTGACGCGATTCCTGTACAATCTCCTTTGGCCGCTCGGATTGTTCATCTTTTTGCCTGGCTATTTCGCCAAAATGATGCGCCGCGGCGGTTACCGCGAAAAATTTGGTCAGCGGCTGGGAATTTACGACAGCGAGGTGCGGAATCGGCTTTCGAATCAACGTTCAACATGGCTGCACGCAGTGAGCGTAGGAGAAGTAAATATTGCTTTGAAACTCGCGAACGCGTTACGCGCGCTCGAACCGGATTTGCGCTGCGTGCTGACCACAACCACAACGACCGGCTTCGCATTGGCGCGCAAAGCTGCGCCTTCCTGGATCGAAGTCATGTACACGCCGCTGGATTACTGGCCTATCATGCGTCGTGCGTTTTCCGTTATCCGTCCCGCCCGAATCGTTCTTGTTGAAGCGGAAGTTTGGCCCAACCTCGCCGCTGCAGCGAACGCGCGCCGTATCCCCCTCGCGCTGGTAAATGCGCGATTGTCTCTGCGCTCCGAGCGACGCTATGGACGTTTTCGGTTTTTCGTCGCGCCCACGTTTCGGCTGCTCGATTTCGTCTGTGTACCAGAACGGAATGATGTCGAGCGATGGACGGCACTCGGCGTTCCACGAAACCGAATTCATGTGACCGGCAGCATCAAATTCGATCCTGACGTTCAGGCACAAACTCAATCTGTAGCCACGTCCCTGCGGGACGTCCTCCCCGACGTCAGTCCGGATTCACTCGTGCTCTTCGGTGGCAGTACGCACCGTGGTGAAGAAGAAATCCTGGCCAGAGTTTTCCTTCGGCTGCGCGAGCAATTCCCGTCGCTGCGGTTGTTCATTGCGCCGCGTCATGTCGAACGGCTGCAAGAAATCCGGGCGCAGTTGAGCGCGATGCCGTTGCGCGTGACGCTCGCCAGCGAAGCGCTCACCGGCGGCGCGGCAGATGCGGATTGCATG
>DASXOI010000154.1:0-1614 GCA_036494375.1 Candidatus Udaeobacter sp. | reverse complement strand
TGCCCGTATTGCTCAAATCCCACGGATCATTGTAGGGCAATCGCATCGGTTGCAGATCCAGAAGGTGGCAGGCGGAGCGCCCGCCCTACAACTGCGCTGAGGACAGCGCACACTACAACAAACAATGGCGAGCTTACGACGGAAGAGTGGAAGCGGGTCATTCAGGAAGCCGCCGCGCTTGGCGTTCTGCAAATCGGTTTTTCGGGAGGCGAACCGCTTGCCCGGCGCGATCTCGCCGACCTGATTCGCGGATCGCGCGAAGCAAAGCTTTACACGAATCTCATCACCAGCGGCATCGGCTTGGATGACGATCGCTTGCGCGGGCTGCGCGATGCTGGATTAGATTCGATCCAGCTGAGTTTCCAGTCGGACGAATCAAATCTCGCCGATGAAATCGCTGGCGCGCATGCGCATGAGCGTAAGCTCGACGTGGCCGCGAAAATTCGTGCAGCCGGAATTCCGTTGAGCCTCAATTTTGTGATTCACAGGCGGAACATCGATCGACTCCCGCAAATAATTGACCTCGCGGAAGCGCTCTGCGCCCAGCGAGTCGAGCTAGCGAATGTGCAGTTCTACGGTTGGGCCTTTCGCAATCGTGCAGCCTTACTCCCCACTCGCGAACAAGTGAACCGCGCACGAGACATCGCGACCGCAGCCAAGGCGCGACTCGCAGGCAAGATCGACATCTTTTATGTGCTGCCGGATTATTATGAGACGCGTCCAAAGCCGTGTCTCAATGGCTGGGGGCAACGATATCTCACGGTAAATCCAATCGGCGACGTGCTCCCCTGCCCGAGCGCTTCATCGGCAATTCCCGATTTGCGTCTGGAAAACGTACGAACACGCGATCTCGATTGGATCTGGCGGGAATCAGAAAGCTTCAACCGGTTTCGCGGAACGGAATGGATGCCGGAGCCGTGCCAGAGCTGTCCACAAAGAGAAATCGATTTCGGTGGTTGCCGCTGTCAGGCCGCGTTGCTGACCGGCAACGCCGCGAACACCGATCCGGTCTGCGAGTTCTCACCTAATCGCGCACGGGTGGATGCGGTATTGCGCGAAATAAATTCATGCAACGGACCGCCCGACTGGACATACCGTAGTAACCCAAAGCCGTCGCTAGCGAGTTTAAGCAGAGCATTACCCTGAAGTCTTAAACGCGAAATCCCGGGGAGCACACGCGGCCCGCGTGTTGGCGATGATATCCTCGCCGTCGCGGACTTTTTCCCGTTCGCTCAATTTAGACTCAGTTGTGACGCGTTTGGAAAGTTCGTTTCGGCATGGACGCCGAAACCAGGTCGCCGCGGCGACCGCTCCCCGGAATAGCCACGCCAACTCCCTTAGGGGCGTGGCAGCGGAGTAGGACGTTGCCTCGGCGTTACGTTGGGCCTTGCGGTAGGCGTTGGCCTAGCAGTGGCAGTGGCAGTTACTGTGGCGGTTGCGGTCGGAGTTGTCGTTGCCGCTGCAGTGGGAGTAGCAGTTGAGGTTGCAGTAGCCGTAGGCGTAATGCTAGCTGTAGCCGTTGGTGTAGCACTGGGTGTAAGCGTAGAGCTTGCTGTTGCCGTAGTCGTAGCTGTTGCCGTCGGCGTTGGCGTGAATGTCCCACTCGCGGTTGGC
>DASXOI010000153.1:0-5987 GCA_036494375.1 Candidatus Udaeobacter sp. | reverse complement strand
CGCGAATCGTCGCACACGCTGAACTGATGGACTATGGCACTCAACCGTACGATCCGTACGACGAGCCGTACACGCGTCCGCCGGAGCGCATCAATTATTTCGCGTGGACGGTTGCGATTTTGCTTTTGACAGGGTTCGCGCTGGCAGCATGGCTCGGAAGTTTTTACATCTTCAATCAACCGGAGCGGCCTGACAGCTATCGAATCCTGCAAAAGCTGCACAAGATTGAGCAGCCGAAACGCTTTGAATTAACAGCTGCGCCGCCAGGCGAATTTCTTAACGCAAGCGAACTTTACGAGCGCTACGTTGGAATGGGCGCCGCCGAGCTCGCGAAAACGAACGCTGAGCTATTGCGCAATTACATTCGAAATTTTCAGCAGGTGCGCGGCCTGGTTCCGTACGTTGTAGGCCGCTACACAATCATTGGAGTGCGCCAACTCCGCCCAGACGATGTCTTTACCACCGGTATGGTGGCGCTGACCGCTGCCGTCGACAGCGGTGAGCTGCTAATGGAACACATTTATCCCGCCAATCCCGAAGCCCTGCCTCTGATGAAGCAAACGCTCTCCGTGGGGTTGGAAGTGAAATTGGAGCGCACACACGACATTTCTGCGGTGCTTCACGCCGAGCGATTAATCGATGGCCGAATTCTGGTGACAACAGTTCCTTTGCTATACGGAAGCTACACGGTTACACGCGGTCTCGGCACCTTCCGCCTCGAACCACCACTTAGTCTTAATCTCGTTGGAGGCTGGCCGTTGTTTAAATCGCAAGAACGCGCTGCCGTCGAACAACGCCTGGCCGAATACCGACAGAAAATGGCAGTAGCTCAAGGCGGCCCGATCGCCATACCTGGCGCAAGCGCTACTCCACCGCCTGCCAGAAATGAACTGGTGCGCATTGAACAAGCAAAGCCTGTTTCGCCACTTGCCATAACCCCGCCACTCGTAGCAATTAATGACAAGCTCGCGAAAGCGACGCCAGCGGCGAAAGGGAAGAAGGGCAAAAAACAAAAGGGCGAGTCTCCGTCGCCGGCAGCAAGCCCCGCACAGGCAGTCGTTGCTCAGAACAAACCTGCAACGGCCGGTCCACCCATCACCGTTGCGTCAGCGCTTGCTCCGCCAAGCGGGTTGAACCTTGCTGTCGCGACGCCGATGCCTGCGTCTAAACCTTCAGACATTGGAACTGGATCGATGGCGCAGAGTTCGCCAATTGCTGCAGCGACGCCGGTTCCGGTTCTTCCTGCTCAACCTGCTCCGCCTGCTACTTCCAATGTAGCCCTGGCTTCGAATGCCGGCGGCGGCAGCTGGAGAACCTTTGCACCAGGCAAGATGCCGCTGGGAAGGCTGATCGCGACTGGCGATTTGAATGATGTAGCCGATCATGGAGTCGCTGGGCAACGCATTTATTTGAAAGGTCAGTTCGTGGTGAATTTCTCCGATGCCAATAAGGCAGTGCTGCGTCCGCGCTCAACATTAACAAGCAAAGTGCTCCACTTCGGCGGCGGTTCATCGACGCGAATCATTGTGGAATTTCCCCGTGGTTATACTCCCCCGGCGCAAGGCGCCGTCGTCAACCGGGATGAGGCGCGGCCTTATGAGATCACGGAAGTCCGCAAACAGGAAGACGGGCAACTGAACGTCTTCGTGCGCGAGATCATGCAGCCGAATTAATCGGCTGTCTGCCGCTGCGGTTCTAACTGTAGGGCGTCTGTGTCAGACGCCGAGGACGAGGACGTTTCACAGAATGGAGCCAGCGGGCGCCGAGCGACATGGACGGGAAGCCCGAAGGGTGAGCTCGCTGGCGCGAGCGAATCGAACGCCCTACAACTTCCTCGAAAATTTTCCCGGTACGCCGTTTTCTCTCTCGCCTTCCCTGCTGCGACTCTGTAGTTCTTACGCCTCACACAAGGAGTCTTATGCAAGAATTCGAAAAATTTGTCGGACAACTCAGCGATTTTGTCTGGGGACCGCCTCTGCTGATTCTTTTGCTCGGCACGCACATTTTTTTAACGTTCCGCCTGCGCTTCATCCAGCGATACATCGGCAAGGCGATCAAACTTTCCGTCCAAAGATCGCATGAAGGACAGGGCGATGTAAGCCAGTTCGGCGCCCTAACGACTGCTTTGGCCGCCACCATCGGCACAGGGAATATCGTCGGCGTCGCCACAGCAATCGCTGCCGGCGGCCCTGGCGCGGTGTTCTGGATGTGGCTGACCGGCGTCTTTGGGATCGCCACGAAATATTCCGAAGCAGTTCTCTCGGTGAAGTACCGCGTCAAAAACGCAAGGGGCCGGATGGCGGGAGGTCCGATGTATGTCCTCGAGCGAGGAATGAAACAGAAATGGCTCGCAATTATCTTCGCCATTCTGACAACGATTTCTGCATTCGGCATCGGGAATATGGTCCAGGCAAACTCCATTTCTTCGATGGTAAACGAAACGTTTCACGTCGCGCCATGGATCACAGGCGCCGTGATGGCGGTGCTAACCGCATTCGTGATCCTGGGTGGAATCAAATCCATAGCAAAAGTCTGCGAATTCCTGGTACCGTTCATGGCAATCTTTTACGTGGGCGGTTGCATCATCCTCCTGATTATGAATGCATCGGGAATTCCTGCGACGATACAGCTCATCGTCCAAAGCGCCTTCAGCGGTCACGCAATGCTGGGAGGCTTTGCTGGCGCAACGATGAAAGAAGCGATTCGCTACGGCGTGGCGCGGGGCCTTTTCTCAAATGAATCCGGTCTCGGCAGCGCGCCGATCGTTGCCGCCGCGGCGCAAACCAAAAATCCGGTGCGCCAGGCGCTGGTTTCTTCTACCGGAACATTCTGGGACACGGTCGTTGTGTGCGCGATGACTGGGCTCGTGCTGGTGAACTCCGGTGAGTGGGCCAAAGGCTTGAAAGGCGCAGCACTCACAAGAGCCGCGTTCTCCGACTTCCACATCGTTGGCCCGATCATTCTTACAATGGGTTTGTTAACGTTTGTTTTTTCCACGATTCTGGGATGGTCGTACTATGGCGAAAAGGCCGCCGAATATCTTCTGGGAACAAAAGTCATCACGCCTTATCGCTGCCTTTGGGTAATCGCAGTACTGGTCGGCTCAGTTCTTTCGCTTTCCACTGTCTGGTCGTTAGCCGACGTAACAAACGGCCTGATGGCGATTCCAAACCTCATCTCCCTCATCGCGCTCAATGGCGTCATCGTCGCTGAAACCCGACGCTATTTGTGGAGCAACAACCTGGACGAAGCAGCGCCACCCGCCACAGAACTAGCCGATGCGTGAGCGCAGGATTACTTTACCGTCGCGTATCTCCATCGTGCCGATCTCGTACGCGTTCCCCTGGTCGGTGAGATACTCGCGCAGTGGCCGGTAGCGATATTTCCAATCTAGGAAATCAGTCGGCACTTGCTCGCCGTTAATTGTGATTCGGCTGAATCGCGAATTATCCAGGGGCTGGGCGCCTTTCGCTTCGATGATGACCTCGCCATTAAAATAATAACCTTCTCTGGCAAGGAATTCGCCGATCGGAATACTCACCTGCAAGCGGAGGTGATTCCCGTCTATTGAGACAAATACTTTACCGCGCGCGTTCTCGCTTGTAGCGATCAACGTATTTATATTATCCGCGCTCAATTCAATTTCCGCTGCCTGACCTGCGCGGGCTTTCTGTTCGAACTCCTCCCAGCGTTCCTGGGCAAGTTGAATTTGTTGTTCCGAAGCGTTGAATACAGGAACGGGCGTTGGCGCTTGGGCAAGCGACCGTGTTTTGGCCAGCCAATAACTGCCGTAGAACAACGCCGAGTTGCGGTGAAGGCCCCAATACAATCCGGCAAAACCGGCAATCGCCAGCACGATTGCGAATATCAACAGAACCAGGCAACCCCGCGCGAAACAGCCTAGACCTTTTCTCCTCGGGGGCGCTTCAACCCAGGTGTTCATAACTGTAGAGCGTCTGTGTCAGACGCCGTCCGTCATTTCCAAGACATGTGATTCGTTAGGTCGTTACACCGTCGCATCGGGTCTGCACTTCGACGCTTAAACGCTTAAACGATTTAACGAGGCGAAGCCATCCTCGTCTGCGCTTCCATCAATTTGTCGTACAAGGCGCGCAAACCATCCGAGAGCACGCGCGCGCCACCGATGAGCGGCATGAAGTTCGTGTCGCCGTTCCAGCGCGGCACAACATGGATGTGCAAGTGATCGGGCACACCCGCGCCCGCACACTCTCCGAGATTCATACCTATGTTGAACCCCTGTGCCTTTACCGCGGCGCGCAAAAGCGCTTGCCCGTGGACGACCAAATTCCATAACTCAACGACCTCATTCTCGCCGAGCGCTGAAAGCTCCGCGACTTTGCGATAGGGCACGACCATCAGGTGTCCAACCGTATAAGGATACCGGTTCATCATCAGGAAAGCATTTTTGCGGCGCGTGATTACAAGATGCTCCGCGTCATCGCTGGCACGCCCCGCCGTTGCCAGAAAATCGCGGTCGCGCGGTTCCTTCTCGAAATACTGCACGCGCCAGGGAGCCCAGAGAGTTTCTACTTCCTTCTTTGGAAATTCATCGTTCGACATTGCCGGATCGCTTTCTGTAGGGAAGCTGACAGCTTCCCGCTCTCCGAGAGTAGATTTATCGATGGCAAAGTCGAGTCGGCATTTCCATTTGGCTCGATCCTGTCATTCCGAGCGAAGTCGAGAAATCTCCGGATAATCTTTTTCGCTTCGACCACAGGCTTTGGCATTACCGGAGTGATTCTCCGAGTTTGAGCTTGTCGTGCCGGGCTGCTACCACTAAGCATCATCGCCAAGTAGGCGCTCGGCGAGACTCACCTGGCGAAGCCGATATGCGTGGAGTTCGAATTAGCTACCTAATTGACTATCCTCAATACGTCCCGCAGTTGGCGCAGTGGCTCTTTGAGCAGTGGGATACCATTCTTGGCGAAAAAACGCTTGAGCCGCGAATCAAAAAACTGAATGCGCACATGAATCGAGATCAGTTGCCCATTGCGTGGGTCGCGCATGCGAATGGACAACTTCTCGGAACGGCGTCCCTTCGCGTGCATGATCTTGAAGAGCGCAAAGACCTGACTCCCTGGCTCGGCGGAGTGTTTGTCCGCCCGGAATCTCGCCGCCAAGGTATCGGTGCGGCACTTTGCGCTACCGTCGAGGAAGCGGCCCGGTCGCGAGGAACTCAGACCCTTTATCTGTTCACGCTCGACAAGCAGGCGTGGTACTCACGTCAGGGCTGGACAGTACTTGCCGCTTGTGTCTGGCACGAACGGCCTGGTGACATAATGTCGAAAAGACTCCAGAAGGCCTAACGAATCGATGAAACCCAGATTTTGCATTAGAGGTCAGACGGTTGTAGCCGGGGGCGTTGACCCCGTCGGCACCGCGCGTAGCAAAGCGCCATCTGGCCGAGGTCACCGCCCTCGGCTACAACGAAGCGGCAAAGCGAAAATTCTGTTCGCAATCTTCGCGCTTAAAACATCACTTAATGCAAAATCCGGGTTGAAACGACTATTTCGATTGGACATCTTGCTGATCCTTCTTGTTTCACTCGCTGTGGCGGTCGGCGCGGAAACTGACAATTTCGCGGGCTTGGTCGACATCGGCGGTGGCCGCAAGATGTACATGAAGTGTAGCGGCAAAGGATCGCCGACGGTGGTGTTCGTAGCTGGCCTGCGGGCTTCTGCAGATGATTGGGATATTTCGGATAAATCCAAGCCGACGGTCTTCGCTGGAGTTGGAAAGTTCACGCGCGTGTGTGCCTACGATCGGCCCGGGACTCCAGTTGGTGAGAAGCCAAGCCGCAGCGACCCCGTGCGTCAGCCGACGACGGCGAAGGATTCAGTTGCCGATTTGCACGCCCTGCTGAGCGCGACTGGCGAAGCTGGACCCTACGTGCTCGTTGGTCACTCCTATGGCGGTTTGATCGTTAGGCTTTATGCCAGCACTTATCCAAAGGAGGTGTCTGGTCT
>DASXOI010000152.1:0-1515 GCA_036494375.1 Candidatus Udaeobacter sp. | reverse complement strand
CTCGCGCGTGCGCCCATTCGAATAGCGAAAGACAAGCTGAGGAAGACAAACAATGGAGCGGATTGTCGGATTGGCGTAAGCGGCGCGGGCGATGAGCGAGAGATCGCGGGCGCTCGAATATTGTCCCGGGATCGGCAAACCATTCGGATTCACAAAGTGCGAATGCACAGCTCCGAGTTGCACTGCGCGTCTATTCATCACCTGGGCAAATGCGTCGATGCTTCCAGCATTGTCTCGCGCCAGACACCGTGCAACGTCATTGGGGCTTTTCACCAACAGGGCCCGTAAAAGATCTATCCGCTGATAAGTCTCGCCCGATTTGATTCCCAACTTCACCGGGTCACACATTGTATCTACCGACTGCACCGTCACCGGTTGATCGAGAAAACCGGTCTCTGCGACGATCAGCGCAGTCAGCAATTTTTGCGTGCTCGCCGCTTGTCGTACCTGATCGGCGTTTTTTTCATACAAAATCCTGCCGCTATTGGCGTCCACGACGATCACTGAAGCCGCGCTGGTCTTCGGTATGCCCTCAGGCGTGAACTCGGTAGGCGCGGCAATTGTGTCCGGCTCTTCTTTCGATTTTGGGCGCGCCCGATGCGACCGACTATGGCTCGCCTTTGATCGCTTCGCTTTCGGCGCATCCGATTCGGTCTCGTCATCCGAACTTTTTTGCGTTACGGCCGTTGCTTTCCGAACAGGCCCGTTAACGCCGCCTGGCCGGACAATATCAGAATCAACGCCCTCCTGGGCCCAAGCGCCCAGCGCTGAGCTCAGCATCAGTGCGCAAAGGAACAAAACTCGATTGCGCCAAATCATGGACGGGAAATTACGGGCAAAACGTTTGTGTGCGCAAGTGCTCTCAGTTGTGTCATCCCGAGCGATGTCGAGGGATCTCGTGGCAGAACGCAAAGGCAACGAATCTGGATTACTCGACTCCGCTGCGCTCCGCTTGGAATGACCGTTGGCGTCATTTCTTACCGTGCTCGATTAGTTCGACCTCGTAGCCTTCGGGCGCGTCAATGAAGGCAATTCTACCGCCATTCGTCGAATGTGGTCCGTCAGACAATGCGTAACCTTTTGCCGCGGCATGTTTCGCGAACCTGTCCAAATCGTCGACCTCAAATGCGAGATGCGTCAGATCGGGACCGACGACAATCGGGCCGCTCCCGTCGAATTTGCATATCTCAATTTCCACATCGCTGCCAGGTGCTTTCAGGAAAACAAGTTGTGACCCACGCCCGGAGGTATGGCGACGAACCTCCTGCAGACCGAGAACATCCTTGTAGAACGAAATCGTCTTCTCCAGATCGTGTACGCGATAGCGCGTGTGCAGTAATTTCTTGACCATGTTCTATCTTATTGCTTGAGCGGGTCGATTCAAACGGCGCCTCTGGACAAAGCCGTCAAAACGGCTTCATTGCGCTCCTCGCGAAGTGCACCGGGTCCGTAGCCGCGGTGTCAATGAGAGTCCACACCGCGGGTTTCTTCGTCATCCCGAGCGTAGTCGAGGAA
>DASXOI010000151.1:0-1649 GCA_036494375.1 Candidatus Udaeobacter sp. | reverse complement strand
CAACAACGAGTTCCGCTTTTTTGGCCATCAATCTACTCCTCGAATAACGTCCACAAAAAACGCAAAGGTTCTAATTTTCTCGAGCTCCTGGGTAACCTTTCTCCTTTTCGTTTGTACCCTATTAGGCGAAGAACCGCTCGGGCGGAAGCACAGGCTTGGGTTTGCAAATCCGGGCGACACAATGTTCCCAGCTTTCGTGCCCGCTCAAGATGTCGATTTCCACCCTTAGAAAATAAATCGGCACTTTCAGATCCGTATCGGGCAGACGCGGCATGCGCACCGAGTCTTTTTCGGTGGTGACGATCATCGCCAGATCGCGCCGGATACAACGATTAACGAAGCTGATTAGTTCCGCTTCGGTGTAATAATGATGATCAATATAGCTTTTCGCCAGGTCGACGTGCGCGCCGAGTTTGATGAGCGCGCCTTCAAAACTTTCGGGGGCAGCAATCGCGCACAGTGAACCGATGAACGCGTCGCGCAAAGCCTCGAGCGGCAATTGTTCGCCCGTGAAAACATTCTGCAGGTAAAGCGGCTTATGCGCGCATTCGATAACCTCCGCAGTGCGATTGTAACGCCGGATTCGTCGCATTAACTCGAAATTACCGTCGCCCGTATTCTTGGTAATAAAGATGTAGCTGGCGCGGCGAAGATTGCGTGGCCTCTCACGCAAGGTGCCTCGGGGCAGCAGGAACTCATTGCCAAAAGGTGCTTGTCGATCGACGAGCACCATGTCCAACCGATGCTTTAAATGGAGATATTGAAATCCGTCGTCGAGCAGAAGTGTGTCAACCTGCCATTTATCAATGGCGAACAGGCCGCTCTTCACACGGTCTTTGTCCACAAGTACGATCACATCCTTTAAGTTGTGAGCGAGCATGTAAGGCTCATCTCCGGCGGTTAGCGAATCGAGCAGCAGGGATTTTCCATCGGAAACAATTCGTGGAGGCTCGGAATCTCCGCGGAACCGGCTGCGCCAATCGCGTTTGCGCGGAACGCTTTTGTAACCGCGGCTAAGAATCGCCACTCGCCGTCCTCCAGCCTGCAAAGCGCGGGCAAACTTCTCAACGATCGGCGTTTTACCCGTTCCGCCGACAGTAAGATTGCCGATGCTGATCACGAGGCATCCCAGCGTGCGTTCGCGGAAAACTCTTTTGCGATAGAAGTAAAGCCGGAGTTGCACCAGCCTGTCGTAGACGAACGAGAGCGCGTACAGGATACCGCGCAGAATCGAGGCACGAACGCCGTGACGTCGTTCGAGGACGACGTCGATCCCGAATTCTTCTAGCTGTTCAAGTCGGCGGCCCATCTTAATGGTCGATTCAGGAGGTCCGACCGCGGATTGGCAATACTTGCGCGCCGCGGTTGTCAGCGCGTGTGATAATCGTGTGACCAGGCACGGCCGCAGCGCGAGCCATGGTGGTTGCCATTTTTTCGGGCGCTTTGAGCGTAATAGCCGCTATCGCGGATCCGCTTCCGCTGAGAAACGCGCCGAGCGCTCCGGCTCGCTCAGCGGCAGCGATAACGCGGGGAAGGAACTGAATCAGTTTCGCGCGAAATGGCTGATGAAGGTTATCGGAAAAACTGCCACGCATTTTTTCGTAATCTCGCGATGCAAAGGCCGCGGTGACCGCGCACGCGTTCGCACA
>DASXOI010000150.1:0-4268 GCA_036494375.1 Candidatus Udaeobacter sp. | reverse complement strand
TCTTCACTGAATACCCGATTTGCCTGAGGCTTTCCGGAATATCGTCGCCGGCGCCGGGAATGTAACCGATACGATCGCCTTTCTTGCGAATATCCGCGCGAACTAATTTGGCTTGCGCCGGTGGCATCAGCGTCTGCACGCCTATATGCGGATAGGAGATGCGCACGCGCTCAAGCGAATAGTCGCGGCCATCGATTGAAACGATTGCTCGCAACGTGCCTTCGCCATTTTCATTCGGCGGTTTGATGCTAAACGTCGCCACCATCTCGGCATCGCCTGCTTTCAGGTCTACTGGGATAGACGCCGGAGAGATTTCCCATCCCTGCGGTGCAGTCAATTTGAGTTCTCCTTTTACGGGGCCGGTGGCCGCGGTGACGTGTACTGAAACAGCCTTGGATTCGTTCGTCGGGAACACCAGCACGTTGTTCGTCACATTCGCGAAAACTGGCGGCGCAATCACCAATGACCGCGGCACTTCAGTCGGCACGCCGTCAACTGCGCGGTACTTGGTGTCCACGGTGTACCGCAGTTCCTGCCCGCCGATCTGCAAAACTACCTCGATCGGAAGAGCAGGGGGATTCTCGGGCAGACCGATAAGCTTTTGATTGTCGACAGTGAAGGTTCCGAGCGTCTCGGGTTTGCGAAGCCAGTACGGCTGCGAATACGGAGCATCATCGGGAATCCTGCACGACAGATCTTGTGTAACGAGCTCGTTCGATGGAAGCGTCGCGTCGACCTTCTTTGAATCGCCAGTGTCGGGAAATCGCGCTTCTTGTAGTGTGACCGCAACGTTCGAGCGATTGATTGCCTCGAGTTTTATTTTTGCGGTTTCGCCAGGTGTAAACGTTTCCGTCGCTGTCGACGCTTCGACATGCAATCCAAGACATGCAGCGATGATTTTGTCCAGTTGTGCTTTTTTTTCCGCGATCCAGGACTCATCCTGAATTCCACTCATCGTCTGCCGTAACTTCAACAAGTCAGGCACGGACGCAGCCGGATCGGCGGGATTGAACTTTGAAATTAGCTCACGAATTTGTGCGGCAACGGATTCGGAATTTGCAACGCGCGACCAGGTCGTATCGACGCCTTCGAAAAGCGAGCTCTTCATCGGCTGGCCTTTCAACGGTTTGAAATATTCTTTTCGCGCTCCGCGTCGTGGCGGGCCGCCGACGCCCTGACTCTTGTGCATACTGATACTCGCCGCCGCGATTTCCGTGTACGATTTGCCGAGAAGCGGATTGTAACCGCCGGCTTCCAGGACCGTCAGGCCGGTCGGGTCGAATGGCAGGTTGCGATTCGCAAAGAAAAACGGCGACGTGTTCCAAACCAGCCGCGTCGCTTGCCACGGCTTCACGAAAGCCAGTTGTTCTGGAAAACGATTTGGGTCGGCTGCTGCCGAGAATGCTTCCTGCGCCAGAATAGCCGACGCCGTGTGATGGCCGTGCGTCTTTTGATCCTCGGGACTAAAGCGCGTGACTATCACATCCGGTTGGAAGTTCCTGATTACCCATACGATGTCGGCAAGAATTTTATCGTGACCCCAGATGCGCAGCGTTTCGTCAGCCGTTTTCGAAAATCCGAAATCGATTGCTCGTGTAAAGAATTGCCTGGCGTGGTCGATGCGGCGCGCATCGAGCAATTCCTCTGTTCGAATAACGCCGAGCCGCTCGCCTAACTCAGGACCGATCAAATTCTGGCCGCCGTCCCCGCGCGTCACCGAAAGATAAGCAGCGTCGTAAAGCGAACCGTTCGCCCAGAACGCCATTAGATTTGTGTTTTCGTCATCCGGATGCGCCGCGATGTAAAGAACGCGGCCAAGCACGTTGAGCTTTTGAAGTGCGAGCTGAATCTCACTTCCGTTCATCTGATCTGAAGACAACAACGGCGGCGCATCGGCGGAATTCGCCGCGCTTGCGACGGCCAGGATAGCGATTACAACGACTGCTCGCCAACAGCGTGCGAAGCTGTGGTGCGTCATGCGCAACGGCGCACTTTCCGGTAAGCGTCCCATTGAGGCTATCGTCCCAAGTCCGAGATAGCCCGCGTCATTTGTTGATGTCCTGCTTCGCGTCGAGTCGGGTAATCAGCGCCTGGATGCTCTGCTTCTGCGCATCACTAGTAGCCGCAGCTTGTGCCTGCCTCGCATCGCTCGCTGCACCGGCAAAATCGCCTGCTGCCGACTTGATGCGGGCTTGAGCCAGACTTCCGTAAACCCCATTCGGAAATCGTTTGGCGACCTCCTTGAAAATCTCCATCGCTTCAGCGCCCTTTTTCTGATTCTGCAGCTGTCGACCATACGTATACAGTTGCGGTGCGGCGGCCTTCTCGAGCGCCAGGTTCCAAGCGGTCTTCGCTTCATCCGGGCGATTCAGAGCTTTGAGGATGTCCGCTTTGGTGGTGAGATTTTCGAACCTTTCCTCATTTTGAATTGAGGCATCCGCCCAACGCAGTGCTTCATCCAGATTGATGTTTTTGGTCAAACAAAATTGTGCCCCTTCGTCTAAAGCCTGCCAGGTAAATTGGCCGCGACCCTTCAACTGGGCCCGGATGTTTTGCAACGTCTGATCCGCATCGTTGACGGAAACAGTAAAAGGAACACCCAGCTTTTCCCACTTCAGCGTCACCGCGGTGGAATCTGGCTTCAAATCTTCGAACTCGAATTCAAGCGCCTCTTTCGTCTCAGCGAGAGAACGAGGTTTCACATCCACGCGCAAAGCATCTTCTTTCTGGTCGTAGCTGTAGCTTCCCCACGCCGTATTGGTTTTTGAAAAGATAACCGTCCACGAATCCTGATTCGGAATCATGTGCAGCCCGTAAATTCCTTTGTCCAACGGCTTGCCTTCGACCGAAACCGGATCGCTGAATTCAATCGTTGTGTTTTCGTTAGCGCCCGCGCGCCAAACTTTGCCGTAAGGGACGAGGCCGCCCCAAATTTTCCGTCCATTCACTAGAGGGCGGTGGTATTTGATCGCAATATCCGTCAACGCAATGCGTTGTTTGACCTCGGCGGCCTGGCTGACGTCAGGAAGGTTCAAATCGTTTTGTGCGGAAGCGATTTGGCCGAGGCCAACAACGGCGAGACAAAGAACAAGCGGGTTAAGCGTGATGGTTTTCATATTGTGGCGGTTACAGTTCCCAGATTTTCGATGGTCCGCTACCAGATAATTTACGATTTGAGGACTATCGACACATCCTCCCGATTCGGCGTTCAATGCCCAAAGCCGGTCACAACCTTCGCTCTTTGTCATGTCGAGCGAAGTCGAGACATCTCTCGAAATTGCTGACAAACGCGTTATTAGAAAAATCAGCTAGAGATTCCTCGACTGCGCTCGGAATGACAGAAACCCGGCTGCAGCAGTTCTTGTGTTTTTTCGCTGCGACAGGGAGATGGTTCGAATGCGCCGCGCTACTCGACCTCGTAAGTCGTAATCTCCAGCTGGTGGCCGTCGGGATCGCGAAAATAAATCGAGTGTGCGATTTCGTGATCCTCGAATTCGAATTTGATGCCGCGCTTTTTCAGTTCCTGCTGTGCACCGAGAAAATTTTCCCGGCTCGCGCGAAACGCCAAATGAAGCATTCGAATCTCGCGATGCGCAGACGTTTTCGGCTCCTGGTTCGCAGGGAACAAAGCGATCCCGGTATTTCCTTTGCCAATGAAAGTTGGCACGCCATTCCACATGCCTTCATGAAGCCGCTCGAATCCAAGAACGTCGATGTACCATTTGGCCGATCGTTCGATGTCGCGCACGCCGATGGCTAAATGATCGATTCCCTCGAGTTGCATAAGGCCTTAGACACAATGTACAGAATTTACAGAATCACCCAGACGATAAAGGTGGAACGCGTTGTCCCCAACGCGTTGGCAAAACCCGGGCGGGTTCCGTCATTAACTTGAAATGCCGCTGCGTCAGACGAGAACTGCGCCTTCCGCGATTCTTTGGCATCGCCTTCGGGAGAAGTCGATCCACCATAGTCGCTGCGGGATGGCGCTAAGGCGGGCTGAGCAACCCGTCACTTAAAGAATTCGGCTGTCGATCTTAAAGCACAACAAAATGCTTGGTTGGCTCGAGCGATCGGTTGATTAACGCCACGGAAATGCGGTGCCTTTGTGATCATACAATTTTATCTGTCATGAATTGCAGATTTTACTGTCGCCATCCAGCGGCATGCGCGCGGACTGGTGAACCGAAGCCTTTGAGCACGACTTCGCCGATGTCCTCGAATGAAAGGCCTTTGCCGATGCACAGCTCGGCGATCGCGGTCGAGAC
>DASXOI010000149.1:0-3862 GCA_036494375.1 Candidatus Udaeobacter sp. | reverse complement strand
ACTTCCAGCCCTGAAGGAGACGATCGATTGAAAATGTTGCCGATGTAGCAGCTGTTGCTCACGTTCGCGCCTGCGACGTTCGCGCCGATACAGATCACGTTGGCGGCCGTGCTAACGTTGAGACCGGCCTGATGCCCGATGGCAGTATTCTCCCTGCCGGTGGTGTTCTCCGCGAGCGCTTCAAAGCCGATGGCCGTGTTGTGTCGACCGGTGGTGTTTCTAGACAATGCTTCGCTTCCGGTTGCGGTGTTCAGGCTGCCGGTGGTGTTCTCCCCGAGCGCAAAATGACCCATGGCCGTGTTGCGTGCGCCGGTGGTGTTGTTAGCGAGCGCAGTAGCACCGTCAGCCGTGTTCCAGAAGCCCGTTGTGCTCTTCGCGAGCGCTCGCCAGCCACAGGCTGCGTTTTGGTCACCGGTTGTGTTCTGAATGAGCGCACTAGCACCGATGGCCGTGTTCCGGTCGCCGGTGGTGTTATAAAAAAGCGCTGCCTCACCGTTGGCCGTGTTGGAACTGCCCATGGTGTTGCTTAAAAGCGCGCCGGCGCCCGTGGCCGTATTTTCGTTTCCGGTGTTCGTAAAGAGCGCGCCAGCGCCAATGGCGGTGTTGAACCTGCCGGTAGTGTTGCTAAAGAGCGTTCGAAAACCGGTGGCCGTGTTGAAACCGCCGCTGCTCAGATTAAGAAGGGCCTCTTCGCCCTCTGCAGTATTCCCCTCGCCATAGGCGGGCGGGCCATAACCTCCGTCCGGTGGTGGATCTACCGCCTCCGCTCTTGGCAAAAGCCCGAAGCAGAGAAGCGCCAGTGTGATGAGAAGTGATAGAGTTGTTTTGAGCTGAATCAGTGGATTCATGGTTCTTCCTTTCTTTTTCCCCGCTACATTTGTTCTGAATTGTCGGCGTCTGGAACAAGGCGAAGAACTCAGCGGGAGGAATGCCCTCCACCTGATTCAAGATCGGCTTAGCGACCGCCGAGTTTTGCAAAAATCGCTCTAACCTGTCAAACCAATTCGCCGCAACCGCGAATCACCGATTCGAGTTCAAGAAAAGCAGTTAACTTTTCATCCGCACGCACAACGAAGCGCTTTCCATCGTCGCGATGCGCGTCAATAATCCAGATCGTTTGAGCCCGACAATCATTAGGGAGGACGAAGGATGAAATGTAAGCGTAACGTCAACGCTCAACGCTCAATGTCGACCGCGGAATAATGCAGCCGCTGGTCGGCGATGATGTCAGGGCGAAGACGCTGCAAAGCAGCGTGGCTACAGGTTCCTGACTTCCGCCTTCCTTGATTCATTTATGATCTGTGAAAATCTGTGTAATGGCTTCGACTGCGCTCGCCACGGCGTCTGTGGCAAAAATGCTGCAGGGAAAAGTCGCAACTCGCGAAAGCTTTCGGATGCGCCAGGTCGCCGCGGCGACCGCTCCCCAGACGCAGAAAATCGTTTCATCATTCGTGTTTATTCGTGGTTAAGGTTGTTGCGCCGGGCATCGAACAAGGGGAACACTGCGCGCTTTGCGCAATTCTAACCGTTTCACAAGTCTCAAAATCTTTCGCCGGCCGGGCGCTTTTCGACGACGTATCGCTCCAGGTGAATCGGGGCGATCGTACGCACCAGGAAAAAGCCGCTCGCACCCGGGTGCCCAGCCGAGCCGCTGCGGGTGAATTGTCTGATAAAATCCTCCATCGACTTCGAGCTGCCGGTATTTTCCTGGAGCTTAATCCCCGCTTTCCAGCCTTAGGGATTGTTGACCATTTTCGGCGCAGGTTTGTTTGCTTCAAGCTGGACGCTCACTTTTTGGATTTGTGCTGCCTGCTCGTCGAGACGCTCAGTAAGCTGCGCTATCGTTGCTTGCAATTCCCTGCCCTCCTGCGCAACCGTTGACCTTAAGTCCGCAATGGTTGCCTGTTGGTCCTCAATCTTGCGATGCGCTTTAAGAAACTCGTTGAGTAACATCGCGTTCACAGCGTCGTAGCGCACAGTGTAGATTTCGCCGTTCTCGTCGTGGACGACCAAGTCAGGATTCACCTCGGCCACTTGTTCCGCGATCAAACCAAACTGCGGCGTAGCGTCCTTGTGAACCTTGTAACGAAAGCTGACCGGTTTGAGCGCCAGAATGGACTCACTGGCTTTGTCCATCGGTTTAATATCCGTTTTGTACCGGTGCGAAGAACTAAGCGTGCCGAGCTGACCGGCCGAATCTATCATCACTGCGACGGCGTCATTGTTTTGCGTTGTTATCCCGCGAATGTTACCGATAAAGCAGCTGTTGTTCACGTCTGCACCGTTGCTGCCGATAGAGATGACGTTACTAGCCGTAGTGACGTTGCCGCCGGCTCCATCGCCCAAGGCCGTGTTGCCGTGGCCGGTGGTGCTGATAGCGAGCGCTCCAGAACCGAAGGCGGTGTTCCCGCTGCCGTTGATGTTGGCAACGAGCGCATTTTCACCGTTGGCTGTATTGCTCTGGCCGATTGTGTTGGCAGCGAGCGCTCCCAGGCCGGTGGCCGTATTGCCGTGGCCGGTGGTGTTGCTGAAGAGCGCCCCGGTACCAAGGCCCGTGTTTTGGCTGCCTGTGGTATTGCTAAACAGGGCTTCGTAGCCGTTGGCCACATTGGTGAGGCCAGTGGTGTTGCTTAGGAGGGCGAACGCGCCATTGGCTGTGTTGCTAGAGCCAATAGTATTGCTGAGAAGCGCTCCCGCCCCGACGGCGGTATTATTGCTTACTGTGTTCGCAAACAGTGTCCCGGCGCCGAGCGCCGTGTTGAAGCTGCCGATGGTGTTGTTATCGAGCGCGAAGAAGCCGACAGCTGTATTGAATTCGCCGGCGGTAAGGGTGAACAGAGCGTTTTGACCTTCCGCTGTGTTGCCTCCGGGATAGCCTCCATCAGGCGCCGGAGTAACCGCTCGCGCCATCTGCGAAAGCGCAAACGACGCCAGCATCAGTGCGATGAGAAGAACACCGCGCCGCAACGGGGCGTGATTAACCGAATTTCTTAAGGGTAGTATTGTCATTTTTATTTTTGTTTTTGTTGAGGTTGGATTGTTGAACTGCACTAACCGCAATCCAGTTCCGCGCAGAACCGGGAATCATCTTGACGAGGCGCTTTGAAGAAGCGGCCTCGGCTCGGCTGACTGGGGGGCTCAAGTTGGATCTGGAGGATCGCGCTAAACGGTGTCCCAGCGAAGATCCGGCCCGTGCGGCTTATTCAGCCATGCCGAAGATAAGATGAAACTGTCGGATGACGTAATCGAGAAGGCTGTTATTTGATCCGCGACAGTTTGTCGAGCTTTATTTCACGCCCTCCACAGTCCTCTGGACGTTGTGCAGGATCGAATCGCCGCTTCGAGTTCCAAAAACGCGGTCAGCTTTTCATCCGTTCGCAAGGTGGGCCGCGTCGCGATCATTTGTCTTCACCGAACAATTACAGCACGAGTGGAATCGTCGTTAACGCGCCCACGCGAACCAGCGTCCAGCTGATTGCTCGCCTCTGTTAGTTCCTAATATAAACAACTCAATGGAATAAATGTTGATGAATCGCACAAGAAGGCGCGAGGGAAGCCGCCTGCATCGGGGGCGCCAAATGCGAGACGACTTTTGGCTTGTCGCTTCTGACGTCTGACTTCTGATCTCCCACTCCGCACGGTCGCCGTTCCCAGTTGAGCCACCACCGCCGGTGAATTGTCTGATAAAATCCTCCATCGGCTTCGAGCTGCCGGTATTTTTCTGGAGATTGATCCCAGCTTTCTCGCTCAGGATCAAATTGAGCAGCGTTTGGAGAACACTTCCCCCACCCTGGTCTTCGCCTGCTGTGCCTCCGGCGATCACTAACTGGAAAAAAGGAACTGAACACATTCATGCCCTCGA
>DASXOI010000148.1:0-5614 GCA_036494375.1 Candidatus Udaeobacter sp. | reverse complement strand
CCGAAGAAGCAGGCATCGTTCACCGATGCGCAAGCGGCCGCGGCAATCAAAGACGGTATTAAGCAGAACGGCGATGAAAGCATTCGGGGGCAAATTGAGCGATGATGAGATCAAAGCGCTTGTTGCCTACGTTCGAACGCTCAAGAAATAAATCCGCTTTTGGTCTTGCTTCTGAATTGTCGGGATAAATCCCCATTGGGAAGCCACCAATTCGATGAAACAAAAAATATTTGTCCTCACGGTAATCGCCATCGCATCAGCAGGCGTTGGTGTTGCAGCTGATATCAGCGTCACGTGGGCCCAAAATTGTGCCTCGTGCCACGGGAAAGACGGCAGCGGAAACACCACGATGGGAAAAAAACTGGGCCTTAAAGACTACCATGACGCTAAGTTGCAGGCAGCGTTCAGCGATGGCGAAGCGGAAAGAGCGATCAAGGAAGGCGTAAGAACGAACGGAAAGGAGACCATGAAACCATTCGGCAGCAAACTTTCCGGGGCTGACATCAAGGCACTCGTTGCATACATTCGCTCTTTCAAAAAATAGCCATCTAAAGCGTAGAATCGGCAATCATCAGGTCGTTTCGAGGTGACTTTTCAATTCAGCCTTAAATAATTGCTGCGATGCCTGGGGGTACAAATCCAATACCGCCCCGATCGTTCAGGCGTCATTTCCAGAACTGGCTCAGCTGGGCCGGAATGGTGCTGGCGGCCGCGGCGTTATTCGCTTTTGTTTTTCTCTTTGCGATCGATTTCTTCGCTCCCATACAGAATCCGTACGTTGGGATCCTTGCGTATGTCATCGCACCGTTTTTTTTCCTTTTCGGCCTGGCACTCACACTTTTGGGCGCCATCCTGCAAAAACGTGCGGAGCGTCGCGCGGCGCATCTTGAAGAAAAACACCGTGTTCTCCAGATCGATTTGTCTCGGAAACGTGACCGGCGAATCCTGGCGGTGTTCGCGCTCGGCGCTGTTGGCTTTCTTTTTCTTACTGCGCTCGGCAGTTACGAAACATATCAATACACCGAGTCGGTCGACTTTTGTGGTAAGCGCTGTCATGTGCCAATGGAGCCGCAGTTTGTCGCGGCCCAGCACACAGCGCATGCACAGGTGGCGTGTGTCGAATGCCATGTGGGTCCCGGCGCGGCTGCTTACTTCAAGACCAAGCTCAACGGTGTAAAACAGCTGTACCACACCGTGCTCGGCGACTTCGATCGTCCCATTTACATTACGGCCGAAACGCGGCCGGAGCAGGAGATCTGCCTGGAATGCCATTGGCCAAACCGTTACATCGGCACGGTCGATCGCACATATCAACATTACCTCTCCGATGAGGCGAACACACCATTTGCCGTGCGCTTGCTATTGAACGTCGGCGGCGGCGAACCATCGCGCGGTCCGGTGGGCGGTATTCATTGGCACATGAACATCGCTAATAAGGTCGAATACATTACGACTGGTAAGGACGGCGAAACGATCCCGTGGGTGCGACTAACTGACGCGCAAGGTCAGAGCACCGAATACCGCACAGACGATTTCAAGGCCGACGCGTCGCAACATAGGATACATCGCATGGACTGCCTGGATTGCCATAGTCGTCCGGCTCACAATGTCATGCCGCCGAACGACGCCGTGGACGTCGCATTGGCCGCCGGACGGATCGACCCGAAGATTCCTTTCGCAAAAGCAAAGGTCGTCGCCGCACTGACCCAGACTTATACATCCGAACCGGAAGCGTTACAGACGATCGCCACTTCACTGCACACGGCCTATCCGGATCGCGCGCAAGCCGATCCGCTCATTGCGGAGGCGCAGGCAATCTATCGCAAGAACTTTTTTCCCGAGATGAAGACCGACTGGCGCACGCATCCCAACAACATTGGACACAAAGACTGGAATGGCTGTTTCCGTTGTCATGATGGCAATCACAAGACTGCCGATGGCACAAAGACGATCGCAGCTAGTGATTGCAACTCCTGTCACCTCATCCTCGCACAGGGCAGCGGCGAACAGCTCAAGAAATTGAACGCCGACGGCTACACTTTTTTTCACATCGACTCAGAGTTCTCTGAGTTCTCCTGCACGATGTGCCATACCGGCGGACCGCAAGTTCCCTAAGACCGCGGGCGCGCGATGCGGCATGTCGCTCCTAACCGTTCGAACGAAATCCCGTTTCCCATGGCGGTTATTCGATTATTTTTCGCTCTCATCGAACTGAATTACAGTAATGAGTTAAGATGGTACGCATCGGGCGCGCTGGTTGGGTCATGCGAATTAGCAAACATTTGATAGTTTATCTGGTTTTGTCTGTTGGGTTGCTCGTTAGCTGCGAGAAAAATTCCGAGATAAAAGTCTACCGCGTTTCCAAGGCGCCGCTGGAAGAATCTGCGCCTCAGCAGCAAAACGCCATGCCGACGAACACGTCAGCGCCTCGGATGCCAGGCGGTCTCGCGCCGACGGAAGAAACGGCGGTGACGACACCGCCGAATTGGGAAGCGCAACCGCTCTCGCAAATGCGGCAGGCAAGTTTTCTGGTTAAAGGCGATAACGGCGCCGTCGCAGACGTTTCATTTGTGAGTTTGGGTTCCGCTGCTGGAAATGTTCTCGAGAATGTGAACCGCTGGCTTGGTCAACTCGGCCGACCACCGATCACCGAGCAAAAGCTCGGCGAGATCGCACAGCGACTGCACACTTCGTTAGGCGATGTGACCATCATCGACCTCGCAGGACTCCCCGATAACGCCGACCCGGCAAGAGACGGCAGAATCATCGCCGCAATGGTGACCACTGCTGATGCAACGCTGTTTTTCAAAATGCGTGGCAATGCCGATCTGGCCGAGGCGCAAAAAGGCGACTTTATTAAATGGGTCGCAGCGGTTTGCGATTCACAGACTCAAACCGGACCCCAGCAAATGGCCGCGGCGCCGCCGCAGACGACGAGCGCTCCTCAAATCAAATGGACAACGCCCGAAGGCTGGAAAGAAGTGCCGCCGTCCTCCATGCGGTACGCCAGCTTCAGCGCGCCCGCAGACGAGGGCGGCAAAATCGACATCTCCGTTGTGACGTTCCCAGGCGATGGTGGAAGCGATGCCGACAACATGAATCGTTGGCGCGGACAGATAGGTCTCACGCCGGTTGATTCAAGTACCGTCACTTCACAGGTCGCTCCACTAAAAACGGCAGACACGACATTTTCGACCACCGACATTGCGGCAGACAAAACGCGCACCATCGCCGCCTGGACGCGCCGCGACGGACGCGTCTGGTTTTTCAAAGCAACCGGGCCAACCGCGGCAATTGAAAAAGAGAAACCGAATTTCGTGAAATTCATCGAATCCGTTCGATTTTAATTTCACAAATGACTGTCATGTTGAAGGAAGTGAAACATCTCTGGCTGTTTCCACGAAGGTCGAAGTGACTTGAGATTCTTCTCCCGCGACTGCGGGATCAGAATGACATTTAGAGATGGGTTTTAGAAATATGCTGCGCAAAGTCGTCGACATCTTTACATCGCTGAAGCTAACGATCGTTTGTCTGGCGGCGGGGATGGCGCTGATCTTTGCCGGCACGTTGGCGCAGGTCCATCTCGGGATCCACGAGGCGCAGCAGCGTTATTTTCAAAGCATGTTTGTGTGGTGGCCGCCGGACGGGCGCGGATTCCAGATCCCAATTTTCCCGGGTGGCCATCTCATCGGGGCGGTGCTGCTGATCAATCTTATCGCCGCGCACCTGAAACGTTTCCGATGGAGCTGGCGGAAACTCGGGATTCATCTCACCCACGCCGGGTTGATCATCATGCTCGCAGGCGGCCTGTTCACTGATCTGTTCGCGGTCGAGAGCCACATGCGGTTGCCGAACGGTGACACCAAAAATTTTTCCGAGGACATGCGCGATACGGAGTTGGCCGTGATCGATACAAGTGGCGATGATCTAGACCAGGTCACAGCCATTCCCGACACCGTGTTGCGACACAACCGGCTGATTGATCACTCGAGTTTACCGTTCCGGATTGCGGTCAGAAATTTCTATCAAAACTCGCGACTGAAAATGTTGAGCCAGGCTGGAGAAGGCGCGCGACCAATCGCCAATCAGGGCCCCGGTGCGATGATCGCAGTCGAGCCCGCAGTGCGCGCGACCGCTACTGATGAGCGCGATGTCCCGAGTGCGGCAGTCGAAATTCTGCCGAGGGACGGCGGTTCGTTAGGCACATGGCTGGTTTCGGATGCGCTTGGCGCTCCGCAGACATTTGCATGCGGCGGGCGCACATGGATGATCACGCTTCGGCCTGCGCGCTACTACAAACCTTACAGCGTTACCTTGCAGAAGTTCACACACGAAAAATACGCCGGGACCGAAATTCCGAAGAATTTCTCAAGCAAAGTCACCTTAATCGATCCGGAACGCTCCGTGGACCGCGACGTGTTGATTTACATGAATCATCCGCTCCGTTATCGCGGAGAAACGTTTTATCAGGCCGGGTTTCAACCAGATGATTCCGCGACAATTTTGCAGGTGGTGCACAATCCGAGTTTCATTGCGCCTTACGTGGCGTGCGTGATTGTCGCAGCCGGTCTGCTGGTGCAATTTGGTTTTCATCTCGTAGGATTTTCGCGACAACGACGGAAAGCAATCGCATGAAACGTTTTCTACCCTGGATTATTTTCGCTGTCGCCGCGGCATCGATCGCCGGCAATTGGCTGCCGCGAAACTCGGCGAAGGACGATTTCGATCTTAGCAGGCTTGGAGAGATCCCCGTGCTCGTCGGAGGTCGGGTCAAACCGTTAGACACTGTTGCGCGTAATTCGCTCTTGATTATTCACGGCAAACAGGAACTGCGCCTCGAAGGCGGCAAGCGACTGAGCGCGATGCAATGGCTTACCGACGTCCTGTTCAATGCTCCCGCTGCTGATCAATATCAGGTGTTCGTGGTGCAAAACGCCGACGTGCTGGGCTTGTTTGGCTGGCAACAGAGCGATCGGAAATATTTTAGTTTTGCCGAGTTCTCGCCTTTCCTGAAGCAGATCGATGAACAAGCCGCGCAATCGGACAAGCTCGAAGCAGTCCAGCGTTCCGCCTTTCAAAGCGCTATTCTGAATCTGCGTAACGGACTTTCGCTATATCAACGGTTGAAAAACAGCATTCAACCTGAGGGCGTGGAAAATTTCACTGCTGAATTGCAGACTTACGCGAGCAGCGTCCCAGGTGCAGCAACGGCAGCGCGCCAACGCTCGATGGGCGAAAACTTCGACAAATCGAAACTCGATGACGTCGCTCAGATGATTCAGCGCTACGAACATCTGTCGGACATGGCGTACATTTTCGCTGTTCCGCCACTCGAGCCAAATGGTGAATGGCAGTCGATTGGCAAAAGTTTACTTCAATCGGTGGGGATCGGTGAAATTCACCCGATTGTGGCGGAATACGCAGTCGTGGGCGACGCCTACCGCGCAAACGATCGGCCGCTCTTCAATCAACATGTCCAGGGGATGAGCGATTGGTTCGCAAAAGAACAGCCGAACACGAGCAAACGCGCATCGTTCGAGTTTTTGTTCAATCGGCTTCAGCCCTTCAGTCAAAGCATGACGCTTTACGTGCTCGCGTTCCTGTTAGCGTGCGC
>DASXOI010000147.1:0-8269 GCA_036494375.1 Candidatus Udaeobacter sp. | reverse complement strand
TTCCTGAATCGCTGGCCTATGTCGCGCGGAGGCGAGGCGAGTGGGACCAGAGCGAGTCGTATTTCAACGAAGCCGAGCGTCTCGACCCGCGCAACGTGAACCTGCTCACCCAGCACGCGATTTCCTACATCGCTCTTCGTCGTTTTCCCGAAGGGCTGCGAAAGCTTGACCAGGTTCTTAATATCATACCCGACGACGTGGATACCCTCGCGGTAAAGGCGGGTATCGCGCAAGCCGAGGGCGACCTGCCGCGTGCCGCGGCGCTCCTGGCTCCGCTGCACCCGAACGCCGACGAACCGAACGCGTTGGGAACACAAATTTACCAAGCAATCCTGGAGCGGCACCCTGTACAAATTATCCCTCGGCTAAAGGAAATATTGGCCAAGCCTGATCCGGCGTTGGGTTACATCAATGGCGACCTGCGCTTTTGGTTAGGCTGGGCGCAACAAGTTGCCGGCGACCATGCCGCCGCCCAGGAAAGTTGGCGCCAGGCCCGCCGCGAACTGGAATCTTTCCTCAAGGAACAGCCGGAAAATTTTTACCTCATTGGCACTCTCGCACTGACCAATATCGGCCTCGGTGACAAAGCCGCCGCGTTGGTTCTGGCCGAGCGGGCCATGGCCGCGATGCCCGTCGAACAAGACGCCCTAACTGGTCCTATTCCGATCGAGATCCTCGCCCGGGTGGCGGCCCAAGTAGGAGAACCCGACCGCGCCATCGCCGCTTTACAGAAACTACTCTCGACACCGTACTTTGGCCTGGGTGGTGGCGTGCCGCTCACTCCTGCGCTGCTCCGGCTCGATCCGATGTTCGATCCCCTACGCAACGATCCGCGTTTCAAAGCGTTGACTGAGAACTCAGCCGCGCCTGCTTCTCACTAAAACTCATCTCATAAATAGGAAATGGGTTCGTAAGACTGCGATAAAGGCGCGGTCTCAATCGGGCATCGATTGCGCAACAGTTGTGTACCGCGCCCAATTCATTGGCAGAAAAGATTTCAGGTTTGGTGAGATGTCCACCTTTGATTGCTTGAGAAAATAGCATGAAGACACATGCAATCGCTCAAGACTCTAGCTGGGAAGTTTCCTTCTGGTTCGCTGTGTCGAGTCCGTTGCTCGGTGTTCTGCTTGGTTTTCCTCGCGGCGGCGATTTTTTGTCAATGATTGAAGAAGGCATGAGCATAACACCAATCATCTTCCTCTTGGTAATTCTACTGTTCGGTTTCGATTCGGCCGGACAGGTCAGGACGCAGCCGGCACTGAAGATCGCCCGAGAAATCTCAAATTTTCTGGGATGTCGTGCTCCGAAAGCTTGAGAAAAAGATGATAAGTAATCGAATCGAGCGAATCAAGGAAAACCTATCGCGCTGTTCGTTGCACTGGTGTAGCATTTTTAACTGACACTTATGGCCAGGAAACGAGTAGCGGATGTGTTAGTCGACACTCTTGTAGCAGCGGGAGTCAAACGAATCTATGGAGTATCCGGCGATTCTCTGAACGGAATCACTGATTCCATCCGACCGCGAGACAACATCGAGTGGGTACACGTCAGGCACGAGGAGACCGCTGCATTCGCGGCGGGCGCGGAAGCGCATTTGACCGGACGCCTTGCGGTATGCGCTGGGAGTTGCGGACCAGGCAACCTTCATCTGATCAACGGCCTTTATGATTGCCATCGCAGTCGCGTCCCGGTGCTGGCCATCGCAGCGCAAATTCCGAGCGGCGAAATCGGCAGCACTTATTTCCAAGAGACGCATCCCGAACACTTGTTTGCGCAATGCAGCCACTATTGTGAGCTGATCTCGCAGCCGGAACAGATGCCGCGCATTCTGGAAATTGCGATGCAGACAGCGATCGCGCGTCATGGGGTCTCAGTTATCGCGATTCCCGGCGACATTGCACTGCGCCATGCCGTGACAGAGGAACCGCGTCTGCATTTCCCGCCGCCGAAACCGACCGTCTGTCCGGCGGAAGATCAAATCGAAACGCTGGCAAATGTGCTCAACAAGTCTGACAAGGTGACTATCCTTGGCGGGGCTGGTTGTGCCAGCGCGCATGCTGAGTTAATCGCGGTCGCGAGGAAATTGAACGCGCCGATCGTCCATGCCCTGCGCGGAAAGGAGTTCATCGAGTACGACAACCCATTCGATGTCGGTATGACCGGCTTGCTTGGATTTTCCTCAGGCTACTTCGCGATGATGAATTGCAACACCTTGCTGATGATCGGCACCGACTTCCCGTATCAGCAGTTCTTTCCGAAGGACGCGACCATTATTCAGATCGATATTCGCGGAGAACAGCTCGGTCGCCGAACAAAGGTCGATTACGGCGTCGTCGGTGACGCTAAAGCCACGCTTCAAGCACTTCTGCCAAAACTGAAGCAAAACAGCGAGGACAAACATCTACATAAAAGCGTCGAACATTATCGCAAAGCGCGGAAAACATTGGACGACCTGGCGACGGAGGGAAACAGGCCGCGCGGCAGCCATCCGCAATTCGTCGCACGCCAGATCAGCGAGCTGGCGAGCGAGGATGCCATTTTCACGTGTGACGTTGGTACGCCCACGATCTGGGCGGCGCGTTATCTCAAGATGAACGGTAAACGTCGATTGCTCGGATCGTTCTCGCACGGGTCGATGGCAAACGCCCTGCCACAAGCCATCGGCGCGCAACTCGTGGCGCCGGATCGACAAGTGGTTTCGATGTCCGGTGACGGCGGCCTGGCGATGTTGCTTGGCGATTTGTTAACGCTTCATCAATTGAACCTTCCAGTGAAAATCGTCGTGTTCCGCAACGATTCGCTCGACTTCGTTGAGCTGGAAATGAAGGCTGGCGGATTTCTCGAATTTGGCACCGAGTTAAAGAATCCGGACTTCGCCGCGCTGGCACAATCCACGGGCATTCTCGGATTGAAAACTGAAACTGCAAAAGACGTGCGGCCGATGCTTCAAAAAGCATTCAAACACGATGGACCAGCCTTAGTCGAGGTACTCGTGCATCGACAAGAGCTTTCCATGCCACCAACAATCACTTTGGAACAAGCCCACGGCTTCGGCATGTTCATGCTTAAGGCCGTTATAAACGGACGTGGCGATGAAATTGTCGATTTAGCAAGGACGAATCTCTTCCGGTAACTCGCCGCACTGGCGATGCCGCCCAAGATCGCGCTCGAACAGGCGTACGGTTTCAGCCTGTTTATGGTTTACGGCCGCACTTGATGGAAGTAGCAGCGAGCTCGTCAAGCTTGTCAAGACGGACGCTTTCTCGTAATCAGGGTAGCCTCGTGCGAGGTTGGCGATCAAACTGCGGATAACTTACGCTATATGCCCTACCCTATCCGCTCAGCGAGTTCCGGGTACAAGCGGAAGGCATTCGCGTACGAGATGCTTCGCATATTGTGCTGTCTGCTTGAGTATCCATTATGTTTAACATGCTGTTAGATGTCGCGCCCATGGTCCTTTTCCAACCAGTCGTGCAGTATTACGCCAACGCAGGCGGAGGATCAGAGGACGCGGTCGTTGTCGGGTTCAGAACTAAAGTGGAGTTCTAGAAATGCCTTAATGCACATGGAAGGAAGTGCCTCACGCTACAAGGCCGTCGAATCAGAAGCTGCTTCCATGCTTCTCGTCTCAAC
Source organism: Candidatus Udaeobacter sp. (assembly GCA_036494375.1). GTDB lineage: Bacteria > Verrucomicrobiota > Verrucomicrobiia > Chthoniobacterales > UBA10450 > Udaeobacter. The sequence goes on along the minus strand of DASXOI010000147.1, from coordinate 4,636 downwards.
GTTTGCTTTGGCAATCACGGCGCCGACCATCCTCTGGCTGACCAAATGATTCACAAAAAGAACTCCGACTGGCTGCTACCAGCACTCCTGAGCACGACGGCTGGTGCGGTGGACGTTATCGGGTTTCTTGCGCTCGGCGGGTTGTTCACTGCGCACATCACAGGTAACCTGGTCGTTCTCGCTGCGCATTATATCACGGGCAGGTTCGGCGAGATCGCTCCCTTACTTTCAGTACCGATGTTTGTGGTGGTTCTTGGCGTCGTAACACTGACATTCGTTGCAAAACCGATACGGTTCGTCCGACGAGCGTTGCTTGTCCTGCAAGCTGTCATGCTTGCAGCTTTCCTGGGTTTTGGCGCCGGGTTCGGTCCTTTCGAAAATCCCGACAGTGGTATGGCAGTATTTGTAGGCATGTTGGGAGTAGCTGCAATGGCAATCCAAAACGCACTCGTCAGACTAGCATTGCCTGGCGCGCCTTCCACGGCTGTTATGACTACGAATGTTACTCAACTAACAGTGGATCTCGCGACGCTTATTCGCGGTCACGATGAATGGGATGAACTTCCACGCGTCCGACGCCGTGCAGATTTGACGGCTGTATCGGTGCTTGGGTTCGCCATCGGATTGGCGTTGGGTGCGCTGTTTGAAATTCGCTTTGGACTGTGGTCCTTGATTTTTCCCGTAATCCTTGCTGCGCTCTCGATTCCACTTGGTGAGGCTTGGACTGGATCCAGCGACAAGGCATCGCGTTCCGCGCACTTGTGAGGTCCTGCCTAACCACCGGTCCTTTCGCCGAAAAGTCGCAACTCCTCCCGCCACACGGCGACGATCGCGAGTGCCATGAGAATTCCCGGTGAAGCTTCCGCGAAGCGATGTGCCGCAGCAATCCGCGGCGTTTCCGCACGCGGTCGTGTTCGTGTCGTCCAGAGCCGATGCTCCGTGCACCGGCGTTCGCCGCGGTGGCTATCGACGTTGAAAGCATCGACGATCATCGCCTGCGAGAACACGTCAACGTGCTCCGGGAAGTCGCTGCCAGCGGGGAATAGTGCTTGTCCGTCGAGGCGGGCCGCGTTCCAAGGCGCTCGTTCGGCGATTCGAGCCGCTTGCACCTAGACAAAACGCCGCCGTGCTTTCAACGACGAACATTGCGGAGCAGTCGTGCTGTGTACTCCGCTCAACGCATACAAAAGGAAAATCTCAGATTTCCTGAGATGTCGATCTTCGAACGCTTGAGAAAATAGCGTGAAGACAAACTCAATTGCACAGGAATCAGGCTGGAACGTTTCCTTCTGGTTCGCAGTCTCGAGTCCATTGCTCGGTGTTCTGCTCGGCATCCTGGCCGCCGCAATTTTTTGTCGCTGACCGAACAAGCCATGAGCATAACACCAATCATCTTCCTCTTGATCATCCTACTGTTCGGTTTCGATTCAACCGGACAGGTCAGGACGCAGCTGGCACTGAAGATCGCCCAAGAAATCTCAACTTTTCTAAAATATCGATCTTCGAAAGATTGAGAAAGGAATGAACAAACCAAATCCAAAAGATGAGCCTGATCGAAGTCTGGATCGATGAAACAGAGCGTCGCACTTGGTTTCTATCGGAGTCAAAACGTCGCAGACCGTAAAAACTAAAACAGAAAGTAAAACTACAATGCCATATCTAACTGTCGGAAAAGAAAACGGCGCTAACGTCGACATCTATTATAAGGACTGGGGCAAAGGTCAGCCCATCGTGTTCAGCCACGGCTGGCCGCTCTCATCGGACGACTGGGATCCCCAAATGCTGTTCTTCCTCTCCAAAGGTTATCGCGTCATCGCCCACGATCGGCGCGGACACGGCCGCTCGACCCAAGTAGCCAACGGCCACGATCTCGACCACTACGCCGACGATCTGAAGGCCGTCACGGACCATCTCAAATTGAAAGATGCGATTCATATCGGGCATTCAACGGGCGGGGGCGAAGTGGTGCGTTATCTCGCTCGTCACGGGGACAAGAACGTGGCGAAGGCGGCGATCATCAGTGCCGTGCCGCCGCTCATGGTGAAGACTCCGGCCAATCCGTTAGGCCTGCCCAAATCGGTATTCGACGATCTCCAGGTGCAACTCTTCGCCAACCGCGCCAAGTTTTATTATGATCTTCCGGCGGGTCCGTTCTATGGCTTTAACCGTCCCGGCGTGAAAACGATCGAGCCTAACGTTTGGAACTGGTGGCGCCAGGGCATGATGGGCGGAGCCAAGGCGCACTATGACGGCATCGTCGCTTTTTCGCAGACCGATTTCACCGACGATTTGAAGAAGATCAATGTGCCGGTGCTCGTCATGCATAGCGAGGACGACCAGATCGTTCCCTATCAGGCCGCTGGTCCACTCTCAGCCAAGCTCCTCAAGAACGGCGCGCTGAAAACATATAAGGACTACCCGCACGGCATGATCACGACGCAAGCCGACGTCATCAATGCCGACTTGCTCACGTTTATCAAAAGGTAAGCGATTCGATTTTCTGAAATCTGAATCTCCGAAAGCTTGAGGAAGAAATAGCAAATCAAGTCATAACCACATGAACGTTGCCGACGATCTGCAATACGAAACGAGCCGGAAAGATTTGGCGGCCGGAATCCTAAAACAGGCTGTGCTGGATTTGCGACGGTTCCATGACGCAAGCAGCGCGGTCGAGCGAGAATTCTATCTCGATGCTCATCGGTGGGTCACATCCGATGATTGTTCCTGGCCATTTTCGTTCTTAAACATTTGCCAAACGCTGAATCTCGCGCCGGGAACCGTTCGTGAGGAAGTGCTCGGTGACCTGTCGCTGGGCGCCTTCGGTTATTGGAGCCGACGCTGCGGACGCGCCGCACGCAAATTTCAAATGTTTCTTAACAACACCTTCACGAACGAACGCACCGCGAACGCTGCTGAGTCGATCATATAGCGCATCCTTCCACTCACATGAAAGCACACGTCTTAAAGTTGCGTCGAATTTTGCGGCCAGTGGTTAGGCAAACCACCTACAGGCACAATCCGCTGCTCATCAATACCTTGGCCGCATTCAATTTCCGTCCCCCAATCAGGCTCGAGTTTCCTGGCGAACGACTCGCGCGAACCCCCCGCTTCTCGCAATGAACGTCACCACTATCGTTCTCATTCCAGGCCTTTGGATGACCGCGCTCAGTTGGGAGCACTGGTTTAAACACTACTCGGACAAAGGTTATTGTGTGATTGCCGCGAACTGGCCCGGCATGGAAGGCGGCATCGAACAACTTCGTCGCGATCCCAGCAGCTTCGCATTGCTTGGACTGAAAGGCGTTGTCGATCATTACGAGCAAATCATTCGCGAGCTTGAAACTCCGCCAATCATCATTGGCTATGGGTTCGGCGGCCTCGTAACGCAGATTCTTCTCGATCGCGGATGGGGCGCGGCCGGCGCGGCGATCGCCAGTGCTCCGGTAAGGGGAATCGCTCGACTGCCGTTGTCGGTATTGAAGCTGGCGTTCTCAGTTATCGGCAAGTCTCACAGCAACAAAACCGCTTCGCTGACAGCGGAACAATTTCATCGTGCGTTTACAAACTCGCTGACAGAAACCGAATCGCTCGACGCCTTCAGACGTTACGTCGTGCCGGCTCCGTATCGTGTTCTGGTGCAAACAGCGTTCGCGAATTTCACTTCACACACTGCAGCTACCGTTAACTTTCGGAACGATACACGGGCGCCGCTTCTCCTGTTGGCGGGTGGCAAGGACCGCATCGTGCCCCGTTCGATCGTGAAAGCGAACTTCGAGCTGTATCGGGAATCGAAAGCCGACACCGATTACAAAGAATTCCCGGACCAAACACATTTCTCGTTGCTTCGGGAAACCAAGGTCGCTGACTACGTGCTCGGTTGGGCGCTCTGTCACGCCAATGGGTCACAGCTAACCGCCTTTCCAAAACAGACCGACGCCTGGTCGGTTCAACTCTCAGCCTAACGAAAAGGAGATCTAATATGCCAACTACAACAACCGCACCTACTGCTACAAAAACTACTGCGTCACCAGAAACGGCAAAGGCCGCCAAGCCGCGAAAACCACTGCCCGCGCCCAACAGCGACTTCTACTATCTCTACGAAACGCTGCCGGCCGAAGAACTCGCAATCGTTAAACGCGTGCGCGAATTCATGGAAACCAAAGTCGCCCCTGTTATCACCGACTATTGGGTTAAGGATCAATTCCCGTTCGACCTGTTGCCGGAAGTAAAGAAGCTCGGCATCGGCGGCCTTGCCATGAAGGGATATGGCTGCGCGGGCGGAAGCCTGGCGTTGTTAGGCTTCGTCCAAATGGAGGCCGCACGGATCGACCCCTCATTCTCCACTTTTCTCGGGGTGCATATCGGACTGGCGATGGGCTCTATCTATATAGATGGGTCGGAAGAACAGAAGCAGAAGTGGCTTCCGCCAATGGCGCGCTTCGACAAGATCGGCTGTTTCGCTCTGACCGAGCCGCTCGTCGGTTCCGGCGCATCCGGCGGACTTCTCACAACCGCAAAACGCGACGGCGATACCTGGATCCTTAACGGCGAGAAGAAGTGGATCGGCAACTCGACCTGGTGCGACATCTCAATCGTCTGGGCGCGCGACGTCGCCGACAATCAGGTCAAAGGATTC
>DASXOI010000146.1:0-2022 GCA_036494375.1 Candidatus Udaeobacter sp. | reverse complement strand
CGGCTGCGCGCTGATTGAGATTTTGATATCCTTGTTTGCCCTGTGAAGCTGGAATAATCGAGGCATTACTTGATCATCCGGCACAAATACGTTGTCGAAGAATACCGCGTTTCCTTCCAGCACTTTGATCGAGACGAAGTCTTTGACTCCGCTTGGCGGCGGCCCAACCGCAGCCGGTAAATTGACGCGAATGCCTTTCATGTGAGTCTGGCTGAGACTCACCATCATGAAACTGGCAAGCAGAAAAAACATGATGTCGATCAACGGAATGATTTCGATGCGCGCGTGTTTCTTCGGAACTGGCGAGGAGAGTCTCATATCTAGTAGGAAGCCCCCGTCATGGTGAAAGTGATCGGAATGTTAACTTTGGAAACCGTCCCGGGTCTAAATCGCCACTGCCGAAACGCGCTAGTGGCGGCACCATCGAGGATCGCGCTGCCAGTGCTTGATGAAACAGAACAGCTACCGACGTTGCCGCTACCTGAGTCCACTGTGCAGACGATCACGCCACTTCCGGTGACGTGCCGTGAACGAGCCTCGTACGGGTATTGCGGACGCGGCGCGTATGTGGCGAGGGCTTTCGCTCGGGACATCGACATCGGTCCCGGACTCTTGATTGGCACGAATTTCTGCGTCGTTTGTTGTGGTCTCGGTGGCGGGGTTCTTTCCTCAACAAATTCCGGTTGAATCTCGGGCGGAGGAGGAGGCTCTGGAATGGGAATGTCTTCAGGCGGTGGAGTTGACTCAGGGGGCGCCAGCACCGCTTCGACCACTTGCGGTGGCTGAGGCGGTAAATCCACCGCAGGAGCTTCGTGGCGCTGAGAAACCGCAATAGCAGTTACGTGAATCCCTAACGCAACTCCAAGTGCCGTCCAGAAATACCATGCCGGGGGTGGCCGGTAAATGAGCGGCCTCGGCGTTTCTGGTAGCGGTTTTGCCATATCAAAATGATTTTGATCCGGGAACGGCCTTGAGCGATTCGCTCTTAATTTCGAAAGAAATCTTGTAATACCCAGCCGCGCGAACAAGGTCCAGCAGATGGGCAACGTTCAGATGGACTGAATCCTTGTCCCCTCGCACGAACACTTTCGCGTCGGGAGCCGATTGATGCGCCATTTTCAGACGGTTCAGCAATTCCGTGTCGGCGACTTCGTCCTTATCAAAGAAGTAATGGCCATCCTTGTCGACCGAAACGCTGACGTATTCGCGTTTTGTCTGAACTTCACCCGAAACCCCTGAGGGGAGATTCACTTTGATTCCCTTCATGTGCACCTGACTCAGGCTCACCATCATGAAACTGGCGAGCAGAAAGAACATGATGTCGATCAACGGGATGATCTCGATCCGCGCTTTCTTATGAGGAATGGGTGACGCTACGCGCATAGTAAATTGCTAGATGGAAGACCGTGTTGCCGATGAGGGCGTGCCACTCTCGATTGCGACGTGTCGATCTGCGCCGTGGGCTTGAAGCATAACTTCCAAATTGGTGGCTGCCGTTTGCAATTCGAACTCCAAGTTAGACACGCGAGAGGTGAAAAAGTTAAACGGGATTAACGCAAAAATCGCGATACCCAGACCGCACGCCGTGGCGATCAGCGCTTCGGCAATACCGCCAGTAACGGCTTGCACGGCTAGTTCCTCGTTGCCAAGAAAACTGAAGGACCTGATCAGACCGGTGATTGTGCCCAATAGACCGAGCAAAGGCGCGAGCGTTACGAGTGTATCCATGACTACCAGGAACCGTCCGGCGCGTTTGATCTCGATGCCCGCGGCAACCTGCAACGCGGCTTCGAGCGAGCTGTGTTGATGGTTGAGACCGTTCCAAAGCATTCGCAATACAGGGTCGCGGGAACTGCGCGAAAGCCTCGAAGCCTCGGCAGTGTCGCCATTTTCAATTGCGGTGAAAACCTTCTCGATCCGTTTGGGATCGCGCCGGAACCAGCGGCCACCCCACCAAATGCATCGCTCGAGCACAACGGTGAGCGCTACGATCGAGACGATCAGAATCGGCCACATTATCGG
>DASXOI010000145.1:0-1872 GCA_036494375.1 Candidatus Udaeobacter sp. | reverse complement strand
GTGGCGCGACAGACGAACGCCGCTTAGAAAATTGGTTTCAATGATCGTCAACCATTCCGCCTCGGTGATTTGTTCAAAGTCCTTGACTTCATAAACGCCCAGGTTGTTCACGAGAATATCCACGTCGGGATGGCGTTTTGTAGTTTGCGCTGCCGCGTCGGCTTTAGACAAATCAAGCGCCAGTCCTTCGAGTTTCGCTGTTGGGACATTCGCGCGAATGGAGGCAATGGCTTCTTTCACGCGCGCCTCAGTGCGTCCGTTGACGATCACGCGAGCGCCTTCGGCGGCGAGCGCTTTGGCGATGGCCAGACCGATCCCTGCCGTGGAACCACTGACAAGAGCGAGTTTATTTTCGAGTTGTAGATTCAAAGTGAAATTGCCCGTAACGGGTCACGCGATTCATTGACAGCAACTTCTTTGCTTCCCGAAGTATTGCACAACGTTTTTTAGATGCTTAGCCAACCGAACAACCATGCGCTCAAAAACGCGATGATTAAGCCGAATGCCGGGCTGAGCATTGTAAACCAGAGCGCAATGCTGGTGACGGCAGGGCCATGTGTTTGTATGATCATTTCTCTCTTGTTAGGCTGCCACTCGCTCTGCTTGGTTCGGAAGGTCCTCTTTCTTACTGAGGGCGCGGCGGAGCTTGGCCAATGCAATGTTCTGTAATTGGCGGATGCGTTCGCGCGTAATGCCAAAATTTTTTGCTACGTTTTCCAAAGTCTTTGGCCTTCCGCCGTCGAGACCGAAACGCTGAGAGATAATTTTTGTTTCTCGTGGATCAAGCACTTCAAGCAGTCCGTCCACTTCGCCGAGCAGATTCTTGTCGCGCAACAATTCAAATGGAGTTTGCGCCTCGTCGTCACCGATCACCTCGGCAAACTCTGTCGAGTCATTTTCCGCAATCGGGGCATCGAGCGAAGCCGGGCGAATGCCGACGCTCTTTAATCGCGCAACTTTTTCGCTGGCGATGCCAATCTCCTCGCCAAGTTCTTCGTCAGTCGGCTCGCGGCCGAGCTCGTCGCTCATCTGGAGCGAGACGCGGCGTACCTTTGCGACCTTGTCTACTAGATGCACCGGAACTCGGATCGTCTTGCTTTGGTTGGCCAGGGCGCGCTTGATCGATTGTTTGATCCACCACATCGCATAGGTGCTTAGCTTCGCGCCTTTGGTCGGATCGAAGCGCTCGACTGCTTTGGTCAATCCGATGTTACCCTCCGAGATCAGGTCGAGTAGCGGCAGACCGAAATTGGCGTAATCGCGCGCGATGGTGACAACGAGCCGTAGATTTGCGTTGATCATCCGCTCGCGGGCCGCGGTATCTCCCTTTTTGATTTTCTTTGCGAGCTCGATCTCCTGTTGCGGCGTCAAAAGAGAGAACTGCCCGATCTCTTGTAAGTATCTCTTCAATCCAAAATCGCTTTCATTCATGACCGGAACCTACTCGCTCCAGCAAGTCGATCGCTATTGCGCAAGCGTGGGATTTTTCGGTGCTACATAGGAGTTGGTGTCGGCTACCTCTTTGGAGGTAAAAGATTGTGACCTTGCCAAGGCAAACCGGCAGCGAAGATGATTTCTTTTATGAAACTCTGGGCTTGGGATCAAAAGAATTTTCCTTCTACCACACACGCGATTCGCACAGCAGTCGCTGCGACTTTGTCGCTTGCCCTCACTCGACAGCAGATCCGTCGCCATCCTCTTTCAGGAGACTGGTCTGTAAACTTGTTTGTACTTGATAGTTTGAGACAGTTTGGGGCTTGTTTCCGTCACTTGCAAAGTCAGCGTCCGCCCATCAGGGCTTAGAGTGTAATCATTAACTCTGCCCCCGTCTGCTGACGTGGATGTCTGCGCCAAACGCCGGCCTGCCAACTG